>CAZFOI010000009.1:0-13525 GCA_964520605.1 uncultured Bacteroidales bacterium | reverse complement strand
GCCTTCGGTTTCGACTATTACCAGGTTGGATATAATACCAGTAACCTTACCAATCGTGTTCATATAAGATTATTTTTCTGTAAATGATTCAGGTAGTGAATAACTTGCTTTGAGTTCAGCAAGCAACTTCCGGAACAGTTCCCCTCCCTGTTCCTTATTTATGGAAAGCCATCGTTCTACCATGCCGAGCTTAATAACAAAAGCAAGGATGCGCTCAATGGTGAAATATTCAAAAAAAATGGTCTCATCAAGATATTCCCATCTCATCAGATCCAGCGCCCATTCCCTTTCCTGAGGATCGTCTGTTTTGGCGATATTCGACAACTCTTCCATATAGAAAAGTTCCGATCCCAGGCCAAAATCCCTGGCATGGCTCCTGCGAATGGTTTCAGAAATTTCTCCTGTACCAATTATCTGGTTTTCATAGGAGAATCCATGCTTTCTTGCAAGCAGTGCAGTGGCAATGTTTTTTATATTCAGGTCGAAGCCGAACCAGTTTCTGATGAAGTCATTTCTGTGCCCGGCCATTTCATCATAGAAAAGGGTGGTGAGCTCATTTTCCGGACTCAGATCTGGGAATAAAGGGGTTTTCTCCCTGTAGGCATGCATGAATCTTTGCATATAAACCGGCAGGGAGGCGGGCTCACGTATGCCTTCCTCAAGCTCATCCCTGCTGAAATTCCCCTTTTCAAGGTGCTCGTTACCTGATTTCTCCAATACATTCAGCAAATTCTTGTTGTCATGAGGCAGAAACAGACACCTTACAAGGCTGTAATCTCCGGGATGCAATTCAGCCTCCAGTTCAGTCCTGAATGACAGCTGATTGTAAATGAGTTTTTGAATATCAGGCGTGATGTCTTGCAGGCCGGCAACCAGGCAGTAGTATTTGCGCTTCACTTGCATGGGGTTTTGTTACATACATTTAGGTGTTCGGATGATGGGATCTAATGCTATTTTTTTGTAAACAGCAATTCGATCAGCCTGGGCCGCAGGTATGCCTGAAAAAGGTTCTCAAAATCATCATCCGTAAGGGATATCATATAACCCCCATCCTTGGGACCAATCTTGAGACCGCCTTTTATTTTATCACTAAAATTAAGTTCAAGTCCTTTTTCCATAAGGCTTTTTGCCCCGGAAGCAAAAAATGCTTCAAATTCTTTCTTTTGGGAAGCCGACAGCATCAGGCTCAGCTCCACGTGCTCCCCTGAAGCAGGATTCCATTTTTCAATGATGGTTTTTACGATCTGCTGAGTAAATTCGGTATCCTTGAATGCATTTTTTGCTTCCGGGCTGATGGTTTTGGCCTCGATTAGTTCAGCAATCCGCAACTTGAGATCGGAAACCAGTTGCCTGGCTGAAAGCTGCAATTCATTCAGGGTGTTTTTCTGGAGGTCATCTGCTTCCCGTTGTGCGTTTTTGATCAGGTCATCTGCCTGTTTTTTTGCCTCTCTGATTAATTCGTCGGCCTGGGAGCGGGCATCGGATATGATTTTCCCGGCTTCTTCGTTGGCTTTGCCAATGCCTTCCTGATAAAGTTTCTCGGTAAGTTCCTGCAGTTTTGTTTGCATATGTTCCGGATTAAATAGGTTGTTCAGATGGGGGTATGAAATTACGCATTTTTCATCCAAGGCCAAAAACCAATTTACATGAATTCTTAAAGAAATTGATTAGGAGTGGCAAATATAATCAAAAAAATCACTTGTTAAATGGTTAACAACTCTAAAAAAGGACAAACAAAGACCTGTGGCGATTTCCTTTCTGCAAAAGAATGTTAATATTCGGCCTATTCTTGCGCATTTTTTACAGGACTTGAACATTCAGGAGGAGATATTGTTTAATCCTGCTGAAAAGAAATTGATGTTTAACTAAAATCTATTCAATATGAAAAACTTAAGGTGGATTGGAATCATTGCTCTTCTGGCTGTTGGTTTTGCTGCATGCACTCCGCGCTCAGACAAGCGTGCTGAAATTATGGAAAAACTCGAAGCTGGTGAAATTCCTGCAGATGTGGTTGTATTCGGATTTGATACATATGGAAGCATTGTGGAATGGGAAGGCAAGAAAATTACCGGCTCGGGCCATAATGGCGTAATTTCGGTCAAATCAGGAGAACTATACGTATATGAAGGCGAATTGCTGGCAGGCAATGTAGTAATCGACATGACCAGCATTGTGGTTACTGACATTGAAGATCCCGGCATGAATGCCCGCCTGAAAGGACACCTGGAATCGGATGACTTTTTCTCTGTTGCTTCCTATCCGGAAGCTTCGCTTGAGATTGTGTCGTTTGAAGCCCTGGAGGGAAACCCCGGAAATTATCGTGTATCAGGCAATCTTACCATTAAAGACATCACCCACGGCATTGCTTTTGTAGCTGCTGTTTCTCAGGACGAAGAAACCATTACAGCCTCTGCTGATTTTGATTTTGATCGCTCTTTGTACGAGGTACGCTTTGGATCAGGGAAGTTTTTTGAAAATCTTGGAGACAACCTGATCAATGACAACATCAACCTGAAAATGCAAATTGTTGCCCGTCGCTAAAGCGAAGATTCCCGGAAAAAAACAAAAAGAGGCTGCCCCCATAGAAGGACAGCCTCTTTTTTTATATACAGTAATTAATTTTTCGACTCCGGCATTTGCGTATACCACCGATAGCCATAAAGCCCCTCTTCCAGTCGCTTTCTTTTCTCTTCGGGACTCAGGTTTTCATATGAAGCCCTTTCTGCTTCGTAAGCCTTGCGTTTCTCCTCTTCGATGCGCTCAATTTCTGCCCTATAGCTGCTTTCAATCCTGTCTTTCAGGAATTTGTTGGCAACGCTTGGGAATAACTCAAGGAGCAGGTACTCTTTTTCTGTCCGGGCCAGTTTAACACCACCAAATTCTTTCAGAACCGGATTGTCTGGTTTTTCATATTTGGTAACATCGTAAGGTACTTCTTTGGCAGATCCGGTAATTTGCTTGCGGAATGCGGGATCTACCGGAATGGGCGTTTTCCCGTACTGCCCTTTCACCAGGTTAACGAATTGGTTGGTGTTGGTGGTGTAAAAGGGTTTCCCATTGTTTTCATCAATTACACAGTTTACTGCCTGGGAGCCCACTATCTGACTGGTGGGTGTAACCAAAGGAGGACACCCGGCAGCAAGCCTTACCGTGGGAATGATCTCAAGTACCCTTGGGAGAAGTTTTTCCAGACCCAGTTGTTTTAGCTGAGCCAGCATATTGGTATACATACCTCCGGGGATTTCAGCGAGTCTTACCTTTTCGTCAGGTGGGGGAAACCCGAAATGCTTTTCGATTGCCTGAGTGGTTTCCAGCAACTCCCTTTCCTTGCGCGCCAGGGCAAGTACAATGGCTTTATCGAACAGGGCATCAATCTCGGCTGGCAGTACCGGATTGGTGATATCAAATTCAATGGGGAACAATTTGTAGCTGTCAAAGGCATCCAGTTCCTTGCGAATTTCTTTAAGTTCCCTGTTTATTTTAGCCACGGCCTCGAGGTTAACACCTGTCTTGATGCCGAGTTTGTTACAGAAAATCTGGATGATTTCAAAAGCGGGTGCTGCCGGACCTCCGGCAAAGTTGAGCATGCAGGTATCGATAATGTCAACACCGTTAAGGATGGCGGTAAGAACGGAGGCCAGCCCATAGCCCGGGGTTGAATGGGTGTGAAAGTCAATGGGGATTTTAACCTCTTCTTTCATCAGTTTGATAATGATTCCTGACTTCACAGGAGGGATCAAGCCGGCCATGTCCTTAATGGTAATCATGTCTGCGCCCATGGCTTCAAGCTCTTTGGCCTTTTTAACAAAGTACTCTATTGTAAATACTTTGCCGGGTAGTGGTTTGCCGGTAAGAATGCCTTTTAAACGGTCTCTTTTGCGAAATTTCGGGTCTACGGTATAACATACAGTACAGTCGGCAATGCCACCATTTTCCTTAACGTATTTGATGGTTGAGGCAATGTTGCTGACGTCATTCAATGCATCAAAAATCCTCATAATGCCAATTCCCGATTGCACGGCATGACGGTTAAATCCTTCAATGACAGATTCGGGATAGGGATTGTATCCAAAAAGATTTCTTCCCCTTGACAGGGCGGTAAGCAGGGATACATCACCGATCTCGGCCTTGATTTTTTCTAATCTTTCCCAGGGGTCTTCATTAAGGAATCGCATGACTGAGTCGGGAACGGCTCCGCCCCAGACCTCCATGGCGTAAAAATTGGCATCTTTGTACAGGGGAAGCACCTTGTCTACCTGTGCCTGGGTCATTCGTGTGGCAAACAGGGATTGCTGGCCATCGCGCAGGGTGAGATCGCGGATTTTTAATTGCTTATTCATGGGTACCGGGTTTTACGGAGGTTTATTAAACAGACCGCTGCAAAGATACTAAAAAGGGTGTAATTGTGAAATGAATAACAGGTTAAAAACGCAATTATCATGACCTGAAACGCGCCAAACCATATCCCAGATGTTTCAGCAAGGCATCAGTCAGGGGATTTGATGCTTGCGTTGACACCAGCAGGGCACCTGGTTCCCGTCTTACAGGATATTTGTTTCGGAATTCTTCAAACCGGGCAGGCGCGTTTTTTAATGCCAGGCTGTCCTGAAAAATGTCGTATGCTTTCAGGCTAAGGTCTGCAAATATTTCCGGGATACCCATTCCCGGCATGGCAGTTATTATTTCCGGCCGGGGTGGGGGAGGGAGATTTTCCGGAAACCAATCATCAATTCCAAACCCGAAATAGCGGCTTGCTTCCCTTACTATCATGGCGGTTCCCATGGCTTTGCCATCTGTTGAATACCCGGCAATGTGCGGGGTCCCGATAAAGACCTGTTTGAGTAGTTCCAGGTTAATGGCAGGTTCATTTTCCCATACATCGGCCACGACGCCCTGGATTCTTCGTTTATGCAGAGCCTGCAGGAGGGCATCCGTATCTGCAATTTCGCCCCTGGAAGTGTTTATCAGCCAGCTCTCCGGTTTCATTCTTTCAATGAATTCATGGTTTACCAGGTAAAAACTTTTGTAAGGTCCTTCCCGGTTCAATGGCAGATTCAGGCTGATGATATCAGAATTGCGAATCAGCTCTTCCAGGGAACAAAAAGCCCCGTCTCCTTCTACAGCCTGCCTTGGCGGATCATTGACAAGAACCTTCAGGCCTGTTGCACCGGCCATGGTGGCAATTCTTGAACCGATATGTCCTGCTCCGACTATGCCCAGGGTCAAAGGGCGTGAAATATGGACTGAATGTTGCATGATGGCGGCAATGGCTGAGGCGGTGTATTGTACAACCGAAGCTGCATTGCAACCGGGGGCATTGCGCCATTCAATGCCATTGCCATTGCAATAGTCTGTATCGATATGGTCTGCCCCTATTGTTGCGGAAGCAATGAACCTGACCCTGCTTCCCGAGAGCAGGTTTTTATCGCATTTGGTTCGGGTTCTGATAAAGAGCGCATCAGCATCCTTAATATCTATGGGGCTTATCCTGCTGCCAGGAATATAAAGGACCCGGGCATGGGGTTCCAGTACGCCCTTGAGAAAAGGGATGTGTGCATCGGCAACGATTCGAACCATGGGGGGTAAAGGGTGTTTTGGTAATGCAAATGTGCTAAAAAATTTGGAACCGATCCAAATTGCATTCTGTATACCTTTGTCCCATGATTATTATAGGCAACACACTGATCTCTGATGAGATCATAACAGAGCGATTCGTCTGCGACCTTCCTGTTTGCCACGGAGGCTGCTGTATTGAAGGTGATGCAGGAGCGCCTTTGTTGAAGTCAGAAACCGGAATTCTTGAATCAATATTTCCAAAGCTCAGGCCTTTTCTGGAAAAAGCCGGCGTTCGCGCCATTGAGGCCAATGGAACCTGGGTTACGGATCCGGCAGGTGAACCCGTTACGCCACTGGTAGAAGGAGGTCCTTGTGCCTATGTGTTTTACGATGAAAAGGGAGTAGCAGGTTGTGGTATTGAAAAGGCATATGAACAGGGACACACAGACTTCCGAAAACCCATTTCATGCCATTTGTATCCCATCAGGATTACCTGCTATTCTCATTACGATGCTTTGAATTATCATCGATGGCATCTTTGCGATTGTGCCAGAAAAAAAGGAAAGCAACTCGGCCTGCCGGTATACCGTTTTCTAAAGGAGCCCCTTATCCGAAAATATGGGGAGCAGTGGTATGAAGAATTGACAGCCTGGTTGGATTATTCCGGACAAACCGGGCAGAAGAACAATCAATCAGAATAGGATTGAGACAGCCTGCTGATTCTTTCAATGGCTTCTTTTTGCCCAATCAGCTCCATAATAACCGCAAGGTCAGGCCCTTTTCCCTGGCCAACCAAAGCAAGGCGCAAGGCCGGCATCACGCCTGATGCTGTAAGCCCTGTTGTTTCAATGAAGTTGATCAATACATCATGTATCTGCAGGGAAGTAAATGGCTCTGTCTTTTCAAGCTGTGATTTCAACTTCAGCAGGATGTCTGAGGTGCCTGGTTTCATAGCCCTCTTGGCAAATGCCTGATCATATGTTTTCGGAGCAATAAAAAAGTAAGCTGCATGGTCCCAGAATTCATGGGCAAACTGCATTCTTTCCTTTACATGGCTGAATATCGTAATGATTTTGTCCGGATCACTGACAATCCCCCTGCTTTCCAGTTCTGCCTGCAGGGTGGGGAGAATATCGTTTGCCTGAATGGACTTAAGGTATTGTTGGTTAAACCATTTGGCTTTTTCCGGGTCAAATTTCGCTCCTGATTTGTTAACGCGGCTCAGTGAAAAATTGGCTACCAGATCATCAATGGAAAAAATCTCCTGATCTGTGCCCGGATTCCATCCCAGCATGGCCAGCATATTCACAAAAGCCCCCGGCAGATACCCTGACTCCCGGTACCCGGAAGACTGTTCGCCTGATTTTGGATCATTCCACTGTATGGGAAACACCGGGAAACCCAGCCGGTCACCATCCCTTTTGCTTAATTTTCCATTGCCATCCGGCTTGAGCAGCAACGGAAGATGGGCAAATTGCGGCATGCTGGCGGAAAGTCCAAGACTTTTATAGAGCATTACATGCAGGGGAGCGGAGGGCAGCCATTCCTCTCCTCTGATAACATGGGTAATCTGCATCAGGTAATCGTCAACAACATTGGCCAAATGATATGTGGGCATTCCATCGCTTTTAAACAAGACTTTATCATCCAACAAATTGCTGCTAACACGAATGTCTCCGCGAATCATGTCATTTAACTGTATTTCTTCATGTTCAGGCATTTTATACCTGATCACATATGGGCTGTTGCTGCCAAGCAATGCCACTACCTCATTTTCCGCAAGGGTGAGGGAGTTCCTCATTTGCATTCGGGTATTACAATCGTACTGTGGATTGCCTGATTTCTCCGATTCCATTCGCTTGCGCATCTGCTCAAGTTCCTCGGGGGTGTCAAATGCATAATAGGCATGGCCGCTCTCCAAAAGTTGCAAGGCATACTTTCGGTAAATGTCTTTTCTTTCGGATTGCCGGTAAGGGCCCGCGGCGCCCTGAATGTCGGGCCCTTCGTCCCATTGGATGCCGCACCATCGCAATGCTTCCATTATGTATGCCTCTGCTCCGGGAACAAAACGATTCTGATCGGTGTCTTCTATACGAAGCAGAAAGTCGCCCTGGTTTTGTTTGGCAAAGAGATAATTATACAAGGCAGTTCTTACCCCCCCGATATGCAGGGGACCAGTGGGGCTGGGGGCAAAGCGTACGAGAATTCTTTTCATGGAATAATGATAATTTTTTTTGGGGTTTGGCTTTGGAAACTGCAAATTTACCGAAACATAAGCACACGCAGTATCAATCCCATGCCAAAGATAACCAGGCTAATGCCCACAACCCGATTGATAATGGTAAGCACGCGAATATTTAATTTCTTTTTTATTTTGTGGGCCACCATTACCTTGAATATATCAGTAATAAATACAGCCCCGATACACCCGGCAAAAAACACCAGCATTTCATTGGATCGGATGCCATATTTTGATGAAGCAAGACCGGTTACCCCAAGCCAGAAAAACAACAGGAAGGGATTGAAAATATTCATAAAAAACCCTTTTGAAAGGTATTTAAAGAATCTTCCTGTCCGCATTTTTATTTCAATGGCCACTGTCCCCGGCAGGGTATGTTTCCTGGTAAAGGTGACGACTCCAAAACCAATAACCACCAGACCTCCGAATATTCCAAGCCGCATTTGATTGTGTTCGGCATTGAGCAGTTGCAGGGTGCCAAAATAACTAAGAGCAATAAGGGTAAGATCACTCAGGACTATGCCTGATGCAAATTGGAGGCCGGCCTGATAGCCCCTGTGAATGCTGGTCTGAAGCAGGGAGACAAAACTTGGCCCGATTAAAAAAGCCAAAGTAATGCCCATTATGATGCCTTCAATCAATGCGCCTGTCATAGAATAGGGTCATAGAAACCGGAAATAGATTTGTCTGTAGGGCTTATGATTTTTTTAATTCCTGCAGCCAGGTTTCCCATTCGGTTAACAATTGATGCTTCATAACCCTGGGGAATTTGTTTTGAGCGCCTTCTTTTCCTTTCATTTTCATCCATTTGTAAAACACCTCAGAAGGATGGATTTCCACGATGACGTCTTTTATGGCCGCGATGCGCTCCACGCGGTAATCGTCATTCAGAATTTTCAGGTTCTCATCAATTCGCTCCCGAAGCAAGTCAGGATCTACCTGGCTGTCAGTACCAATAAACCATTTGTGTGCAAACATGCTGCCGTGTTTAATTCCGGCAACCGTGAATTCCCTGATTTCAATATTCAGTTGGTCTTCGGTTTGTTTGATGGCCATATTCATGTTTTCCAGAGACATATGCTCTCCACAAAGATTCAGAAAGTGTTTGGTCCTTCCCGTAATGATGATTTCACTTAGTTCTTTGCTGGTAAACTTGATGGTATCCCCAATAAGGTACCTCCAGGCTCCGGCACAGGTGCTTAGCAAAATGGCATATTCCTGGCCTTCATTCACCTGGTCAATTGTCAGGCATTTTGCCTCAGGTTTCAGGTTGCCTTCGGCATCAAAATTATCCGAATGAAAAGGTACAAATTCATAGAAAAGTCCGTTGTTGAGTACCAACTGCATGCTGTTGGTATTGGGACGGCTTTGGAAGGCGATAAATCCTTCTGAGGCCAGATAGGTTTCTATATAGGTCAGGGGTTTTCCCAGAAGTTTTTCAAATCCCTTAATATATGGAGTAAAGGAAACCCCGCCATGCACAAATATGGAGAGGTTGGGCCAAATGTCATGAATGGTTTTTGCTTTGTGGTATTCAATCGTTTTTTCAATCAAAATCTGCCACCATGCCGGAACCCCAACGATTACCCCAATGTCCCAATCCTTTGCTTTTCTAACAATTTCATCGAGTTTGGTAGGCCAATCCCTTTCCTTGCTGATTCGTTTGCCCGGTTTGTAAAAATGTTGAAACCAAAAGGGAATGTTCTTGGTGGTAATTCCGGACAAGTCGCCCTCATAATACGTGCCATTAAAGTGCAGGTGGGTACTCCCGCCCAGCATCAGAATGCCTCTTTGAAAAAAATCTTTCGGAAAGTCATAGCGTGCAAGGGAAAATATCTGTTTGATGCTGGTTTTCTTGATGGCACGAAGCATATCGGCCGTAACCGGTATGTGCTTGCTGGATGCCTCAGATGTTCCTGAGCTGAGTGCAAAATACCTTACCTTGCCCGGCCAGCATACATAGGCTTCTCCATTCAGGGAGCGATACCACCAGTCTTTGAAGATGGCGTTGTAATCATGAAGCGGAATGCTTTCCTGAAAGGTTTTAACCGGATTGTTGCTGTTTAGGATGCCATAGAAATCATAATGTTCGCCAAAAGATGTGTTGGCAGCCCTTCGAAGCAGCTTTTTCAATTCTTTTTTTTGCATGCTGGCTGCATCCTGGTTGGAGAAAATTACCGGCATTCGCCCTCTGAGCTCAATGGCACTCTTGATGATGGATCCTAAAATGGGCATGGCGATGGTTTTATAAGTCTGTTAACTGTCAGCAGATTTTTCCGGACGCATTTGGGGGAAGAACAAAACATCCTGTATGGAATGGCTGTTGGTCATGATCATGGCAAGACGATCAATGCCAATGCCAAGTCCGGCAGTTGGAGGCATGCCAATTTCAATGGCTCTCAGAAAGTCTTCGTCCAGTACCATGGCTTCGGGATCCCCCCTGCGTCCAAGTTCAAGCTGGTCTTCGAAACGCTGGCGCTGATCAATGGGGTCATTCAATTCGCTGAAGGCGTTGCATATTTCCTTCCCATTGCAAATGGCTTCGAATCTTTCTACAAGACCAGGCCTGGTCCTATGCTTTTTTGCCAGGGGAGACATCTCGACAGGATAATCAGTAATAAAGGTTGGCTGAATCAGGTGATGTTCGCATTTCTCACCAAAAATCTCATCGATGATCTTTCCCCTGCCCATGCTTGCATCTGTATGTATGTCAATGGTTTTGGCAAATTTTCTCAGCTGTTCTTCATCCATTTCTGAAATATCTGTTCCGGTAAAATGCTCAATGGCTTCGTACATGCTGAATCGTTTCCATGGCCGTTTGAAATCTATCTGGTGGTCGCCAACAGTAACCACAGTGGATCCATGAAGTGCCAGTGCAATGGACTCAACCATTTCTTCTACCAGGTCCATCATCCATTGGTAATCCTTGTAAGCCACATACAATTCCATCTGAGTGAATTCCGGATTGTGGAAGCGGCTCATGCCTTCATTCCGGAAATCCTTGGCAAATTCATATACTCCATCGAATCCACCAACTATCAGTCTTTTAAGGTAAAGTTCGTTGGCAATGCGCAAATAAAGTGTGGTGTCAAGCGTATTGTGATGGGTTTTGAATGGACGGGCTGATGCACCTCCATAAATTGGCTGCAAAACGGGTGTTTCCACTTCCAGATAGCCCTTGGTATTCAAAAAATTCCGCATGGTTTCCACCATTTTGGATCGCATCCTGAAAACCGACCGGGTCTGGGGATTCACAATCAGGTCTATGTATCGCTGGCGATAACGCTGTTCGGGATCGGTAAAGGCATCGAAAACCTGCCCTTCCTTTTCTTTAACAACAGGCAGGGGTTTCAGGGATTTGCATAAAATGTGCATTTCCTTTACATGAATGTTGGTTTCTCCCATTTGTGTGGTAAACACATGGCCCTTAACCCCAATGATATCCCCTATGTCAATCAGGCGCTTGAATACGGTGTTGTAAAGGGTTTTGTCTTCGCCCGGGCAAAGCTCATCCCTGTTAATGTAGAGCTGTATTCTTGCAGTATGGTCCTGGATTACGGCAAATGAGGCCTTGCCCATGATGCGCCTGCCCATCACCCTTCCGGCGATCTGAACCTCGCTGAAAGTATTGTTATTTTCCGGGAAAGTTTTCAGGATTTCCGCGGCGGTTGCATTAACCGGAAAACCATCTGCAGGGTAGGGGTCTATGCCAAGTGAGCGAAGCTCTTCCAATGCTTCGCGTCTGAATTGTTCCTGTTCGCTTATTTTGATTGTCATTATGGTCTTTATTAGGCAGTGCAAAGATAATGAATATAGTTTTTTTATTTTTGTGGTTCGATGCTTTTGAAATTCTTAATGTTATGCTATGCCGGAAAGGGTGAGAAAAGGGAAGAGAAATGAAGGTCGTCCGGTAACGGTTCAGGCTGAAATAACAGCTGTGGCAGCCGAAGGCAAAGCCATAGCCAGGATAGACGATAAAGTGGTTTTTGTCCCTTATGGAGCTCCCGGAGATTATGCCGAGCTGCTATTGATGAAATCGCGAAAAAGCTATGCAGAAGCCAGAATTCTGAGGCTGATTAAGCCATCTCCCTTGCGAACAGAGCCTTTTTGCAGTCATTTTGGTTTGTGTGGTGGTTGCAAATGGCAGCATCTTCCTTATGAAGCACAACTTGAATTTAAACAGCAACAAGTCTTTGACCAGATTACAAGACTGGGAAATATTGCTCCGGATTCCTTTGAAATGCAAGACATATTGGCTTCAGAAAAAACCCGCTTTTACAGGAATAAGCTTGAATTTACCTTTGCTTCGCGAAGGTGGCTGACTCAGGAAGAAATCAGCTCGGGTGTAACTTACGAACACCAGGATGGCCTTGGATTTCATATGCCGGGTATGTACGACAGGGTGCTTGATATTGACAGCTGTTATTTGCAGGAATCTCCTTCCAATGAGATCAGGAATTGGCTTAGGGACTATGCCAGAAAGCAAAATCTGGAGTTTTTTGATTTGCGAAAGGGCAAAGGGTTTCTAAGAAACCTGGTGATTCGTTCCAATCCAGATGGGGAGGTAATGGTGATAGTGGTGTTTGGAGAAGAAAACCCCAAACTGGCCTTTGCTTTACTGAAGGCCCTTCTTGATGCATTTCCCGGGCTTACTTCGCTGCTATATGCGGTAAATGGAGGGTCAAACCCCACCCTTACCAGTGAGCAGGTAATCTTATACCATGGCAGTGGTTGGTTAACGGAGCGATTGAAAGGACTTGAATTCAAAATCGGGCCGGTTTCGTTTTTCCAGACAAATTCTTACCAGGCAGCTGCCCTGTATCAGTCTGTTTTGGATTTTGCGCAATTGGAGGGACATGAACTCGTCTATGACCTCTACACAGGCACAGGAACCATAGCACTGTTTCTGGCACGCCATGCCCGTTTTGTGATTGGCATTGAGTATGTGGAGGAAGCGGTTGCCCATGCCAGAACCAATGCAGATATCAATTCAATAGGAAATGTTTCTTTTTTCTCTGGAGATATGGCCAGGGTTTTGACCGATGTGTTTTTTCAGAATCATGGATTTCCGGGTGTAATCGTAACAGATCCACCAAGGGCGGGCATGCATCCCAGGGTTGTGGAGCAGATTATGCTAAGCGGAGCAGATAAAATAGTGTATGTCAGCTGCAATCCGGCCACTCAGGCCAGGGACATTGCCTTAATGCAGCCAAAATACTCCCTGGTTAAGCTTCGGCCTGTGGATATGTTTCCACATACACATCATGTGGAAAGCATCGCCTTGTTGGTGAGAAAGTAACAGCAGGGTACATAATTAAAAATACCAACAAATGAAAAGGGCTTTGGTTTTGGGCGCCACCGGACTGGTGGGATCATCCTTAAGCAGGATGCTGCTTGATAATCCGGATTATGAGCTTGTAAGGGTGTTTACCCGGCGCAGCCTTGGTTTTAAGCACGATCGCCTGAGAGAACACCTGGTGGATTTTGAAAATCCGGATGCCTGGTCGGAAAAAATCATTGGCGATATCGCATTCTTATGCCTTGGCACCACCCTTAAGAAGGCAGGAAGTAAGCAGGCCCAGTTTCGTGTTGATTATGAATACCAGTTTGAATTCGCAAAAAGGGCTTTAAACAATGGCGTAAAAAGCCTGATTCTTGTATCCTCTGCCGGTGCTTCTGCTTCCTCTCCCTTTTTTTATATGAAGATGAATGCTGACCTGGAAAACACAT
>CAZFOI010000008.1:0-14336 GCA_964520605.1 uncultured Bacteroidales bacterium | reverse complement strand
CATGAAAGCGGGCTGCTGGGCGAGATGCCTTTGGGTATACCAAACAATCTGGTGCCCTTTATTACCCAAACAGCCATTGGCAAAAGAGAAAAACTCAGGGTCTTCGGAAAAGACTATAACACCCCGGATGGAACCTGTATCAGGGACTATATTCATGTAATGGATCTTGCCCGGGCGCACCTTGCTGCCCTGGAATATTTGCCTGGAATGAAGGATGCTCCGGGATACGAGGTTTACAATCTGGGGACAGGGAGAGGCCATTCTGTACTGGAGGCCATCAGGGCTTTTGAAAAGGCAAGTGGCATGGTACTGCCGATAGAAATATCCGGTCGCAGACCAGGCGATATCGAACAGGTATGGGCAGACACCCGCCTTGCCAATCTGCGGCTGGGCTGGAAAGCCGTATACGGCATCGAAGAAATGATGGAAACGGCATGGCTGTGGGAAAAAAACCTGGCTGCCGGTTTGCTCGATTAACCAAATATACTGAACATGTCTAACATATTAATTACAGGAGGTGCCGGATTTATTGGTTCGCATGTGGTAAGGCTGTTTGTTAACGAACACCCGGAACTGACCATCTTCAACCTGGACTGTCTTACCTATGCGGGCAATCTGGAGAACCTAAAAGACATCGAAAAAAAACCCAATTACAGGTTCATCAGGGCAGACATCACTGATGCAAACAGGGTATCTGAACTATTCAGGGAGCATCATTTTGA
Source organism: uncultured Bacteroidales bacterium (assembly GCA_964520605.1). Classification (GTDB taxonomy): domain Bacteria; phylum Bacteroidota; class Bacteroidia; order Bacteroidales; family UBA7960; genus CAZFOI01. The sequence goes on along the minus strand of CAZFOI010000008.1, from coordinate 13,614 downwards.
TTCAGTGATTCACCTGGCTGCCGAATCCCATGTAGACCGATCCATAAGCAACCCCCTGGAATTTGTAAACACCAATGTAATCGGTACGGTCAACCTGTTGAATGCGGCCAGGTCCTTATGGAAGGATCAAAACAAGGCGCATCGGTTTTTTCATGTAAGCACAGATGAAGTGTATGGGACCTTGGGCGAAACCGGCTTGTTTACAGAGACAACAGCCTATGATCCCCGCAGCCCTTACTCTGCTTCAAAGGCTTCCAGCGATCATTTTGTAAGGGCATATTTCCACACCTATGGTTTGCCTGTGCTGATATCTAACTGCTCCAACAATTACGGACCCAACCAGTTCCCTGAAAAGCTCATCCCTTTGTTTATTCACAACATTATTGAAAACAAACCCCTGCCTGTATACGGCAGGGGAGAAAATGTCAGGGACTGGCTTTATGTTGAGGATCATGCCAGGGCCATTCGCCTGATACTGCAAAAGGGCAAACCGGGCACCACCTACAATATCGGGGGGCATAATGAATGGAAAAACATCGACCTTATTCGACTTTTATGCCGCATAATGGATGCAAAACTGCAAAGGCCCAGGGGTACTTCTGAAAAACTGATCAACTTTGTAAAAGACCGCGCAGGACATGATATGAGGTATGCCATAGATGCGGGCAAGCTGGAACGCGAATTGGGCTGGAAGCCTTCGCTTCGATTCGAAGAAGGCCTGGACCTCACAGCAGACTGGTACCTGAATAATAAAAAGTGGCTGGAGCAGATTACTTCAGGCGCCTATCTTAATTACTACAGGCAACAGTATGAAGAAAGGTAGCATGGTTTTCGGCCGGGTTCAGGCGCCCTCCCGAAAGATCAGCATAAGCAGGTAAGCCAGATAGAGCAATACCAACACCCATCCCTGCCAGCGCTCAATTACCCTCTTTCTGGGAAACAGCAAAAAGGCAAACAGCAGGGCGCTTGCGCCTATGCCCACCAGAATGTCAAAATTCATGGAAGGATTAAACGGCAATGGCTTAATTACCGCGCTGATTCCCAGTACAAAGAAAATATTGAATATATTCGAGCCAATAATATTGCCCACCACAATACCCGGGTTGCGTTTCAAGGCTGCTGCAATACAGGTGGCCAACTCAGGAAGGGAAGTGCCCACGGCTACTATGGTCAGGCTAATCAGGGCTTCGCTCATGCCAAGCATGCCGGCAATGGTAACTGCACCATCTACTATCCACTTGCCACCCAATACCAATCCGCCTATCCCCCCCCCAATCATAAGTATGGAAAGCCAGGCTGATCTTGATTTTATGGGAGAAGATGCCAGGGAATCGTCCTTTTTTGCAATGCCGAAAGCATAGATCATAAACAGGACAAAAAAAGCGATCAGGACAATGCCATCACTTCTGTATAGCGTAGACACTATGCTCTCATGGTCGAAAATGGAATCATTGACCACCACTCCTATAATCAGGGCCGCAAGCAAGGCCAGAGGAACCTCCTTCCACTGGGTATTGCTGTTAACCGACATTGGATAAATTATTGCTGAAATCCCCAGAATCAGCAGAATATTGGAAATATTGCTGCCAAGTACATTTCCCATGGCCACATCTGCCGTCCCTTTGAAGCTGGCCACCAGATTCACCACCAGTTCCGGAGAAGAGGTACCCAGGGCAACAATGGTCAGCCCGATAACAATATCAGAAATACCATATTTCCTGGCCAGAGAAGCAGCTCCATCCACAAGCCAGTTTGCACCATAAATCAGGAGGACAAATCCCGCAACAAACAGCAGATAGCTTAGCATGGTTTCCATTTTAACCGGCAGTATGCCTGTATTGCTTAAATCCCCAAGGCCTCAACGCCAGGGTCAATCTTTTTTATCAGCCCCTGAAGCACATTGCCGGGTCCTGATTCATAAAACCGGGTGGCACCGTCGGCAATCATGTTTCTTACCGACTGGGTCCATCGCACCGGTGAAGTCAGCTGGGCGATCAGATTTTCCCTGATGAGCCCGGGATCAGTCTGAGGCAGGGCATTCACATTCTGGTAAACCGGGCATATGGGTTGTTTGAAGTCTGCCCTGGCAATGGCTTCGGCAAGTTCCAGTCGGGCAGGTTCCATTAATGGAGAATGAAAGGCCCCTCCTACTTTTAGTGGAAGTGCCCTTTTTGCTCCGGCCTGTTTGAGCAATTCGCAGGCAACGTCAATTCCTTTCTCACTGCCTGAAATCACTACCTGGCCCGGACTGTTGTAATTTGCCGGAACAACCACATCGAAAATACCGGCACAAATGCTTTCCACCACTTCATCCTCCAGGCCGAGAATGGCCGCCATGGTCGAGGGCTGGTTTTCACATGCTTTCTGCATGGCTTGCGCCCTCTTTGACACCAAAACCAATCCATCCTCGAATGAAAGTGCGCCGCATGCTACCAATGCAGAAAATTCTCCCAGGGAATGTCCCGCTGCCATATCCGGAGCAAAAGAGGCTCCCTGGCTTTTTGCGAGGAGAACAGAATGTAAGAAAATCGCGGGTTGGGTCACCCTGGTCTGACGCAGTTCTTCCTCCGATCCCGAGAACATCAGATCGGTGATTCGAAATCCGAGAATGTCATTGGCAGCTTCGAAAAGCTTTCTGGTTGCTTCAGAACCATCATAAAGGTCTTTCCCCATACCTGTAAACTGGGCTCCCTGTCCTGGGAAAACATAGGCAATCTTCATAGTAATCTGGTTTAGAATATTTGTGTTTCGAGGCACAAAGTTAAGGTTTTTTTCATCCAGGCTATAAGCCTGGAAAATGAAGAAAAGGGGTGCTAATTGCCTGGCACCCCTTCTGTAATACCAATACTATATTCAGGGTCAGTGAAGTCTTGAGCCCAGCAAATGGATGAATTCTGCACGAGTCTTTTCTGTAAGAAAGGCTCCGGTAAAGTCGCTGGTGGTGGTAACCGAGTTTTGCTTCTGAATTCCACGCATCATCATGCATAGATGATGCGCCTCAATTACTACAGCAACTCCCAAAGGATTAAGTGTTTCCTGAATGCATTCTTTAATTTGTGTGGTTAGCCTTTCCTGAACCTGCAGGCGACGGGCAAAAGCATCCACCACCCTGGGGATTTTGCTTAAACCAACAATGTAACCGTTTGGGATATAGGCAACATGGGCCTTCCCGATGAAAGGAAGCATATGGTGCTCGCACATGGAATAAATTTCGATGTCCTTAACAATGACCATTTGTCTGTAATCCTCCCTGAACATAGCCGAACGCAGGATCTCATGCGGATTAAGATCATAGCCATGGGTAAGGTACTGCATGGCTTTGGCCACCCTTTCCGGAGTTTTTTCAAGTCCTTCGCGGCCAGGGTTTTCACCTACCAATTCCAGCACTTTGTAATAATGCGAAGAAAGTGCCTTTATCTTATCAGGATTGTATAGATCGATTTTTTCGTAGTCGTCCATTTTATTTTCGATCGCCATATCCCGGTTAATTTCTGATGCCATGATAATCAAAGTTTATAGACCCTCAGGTCCGAAATATTCAACATAGTTTTTTTCAGTTTCGTGCAGTCTGACGCAATGCATACTGGCACCCACCTGTTTCAGTGGCCCCTCAAGCTGCTCCCAGATCCCTACTGCAAGGTTCTCGGTTGAAGCCAGTTTCCCTTTCATGAAATCAACTTCCAGGTTGATGTTGGCATGATCCAGTTTGCTGATAACAAACTCATTTACAATCTGGCTCAGGGTTTTGAGGTTGATGACAAAACCAGTGGTTGCGTCAACCCGCCCTTTTACAGTTACATACAGCACATAGTTGTGTCCATGCCATTGGGGATTGGAGCATTTCCCAAATACCTCATGATTTTTCTGATCGTCCCAATCTTGCCGGAACAAGCGGTGCGCTGCGCTGAATGTTTCCCTGCGGGTTATGTATACCATGGATGCCCTGGCTTTTACTGTTTGCAAAGGTAAACCATTTATACCTAAACTGCCTGATAGTCTTGATAATAATTCAATAATGGACAGGCAAACTTTTGTTTAAGCTTATTGGCAAAAACTTAAACAAAATGCCGGAAAGAATGTTCAATGATTTCCTGTCCCAGGTGCAATGTGTTGTTCTTTATAAAAACAGCCGGGGCTTTCGGGCGCATATTATAGTTTAAAGACATTGACGCTGCATAAGCACCACAGGAACGTATGGCAAGTATATCTCCCCTGCGGGCCACAGCAAGCATATATCCTGATGCAAATACATCACTCGACTCACATACCGGACCAACAATATCATACATGGCCACAGGTCCTTGTGAACTAAGGTTGTCAATCCTGTGGATGGCACCGTACAATGCGGGACGCAGAAGTTCAGTCATTCCTGCATCAGTAACGACGAAGTTCCTGTTATCCCCCTTTTTGACGTATAGAACCCTGGTAATCAATGATCCACATTGACCCACAAGACTTCTGCCCAATTCAAAGTGAACCCTGGTATTACCCGGAAGCTGGAGATGACGGTTAATACTTGAGAAAAACGCCCCAAAATCAACTACCGGATTGCTGTCCGGATGCCGATAATCGATTCCCAAACCTCCTCCGAGATTCACAAACAAATCCGGATATTGGAAAAGCCTGAAGGATTGCCACAATTCATTCACCTTTTCACACAATAAGGCGAATGGCTGCAAAGAACTTATTTGAGAACCTATGTGAAAGTGCAAACCCGAAAAAACCAGGTAACGGTGATTGATGATCATGGCGATAGCCTGTGGCAACCTGCTGACAGAAATGCCAAATTTGTTTTCATAGAGGCCCGTGGTAATATATCTGTGGGTCATGGGGTCGATGCCGGGATTAACCCTCACGGATACCCTGGTTCTGGTTTGCATTTTTTCTGCCAGATCGGCTATTACCTCCAACTCTTCTAATGATTCGCAATGCAGGCTGAAAATGCCATCCTCAATGGCCAGTCTGATTTCATCATCGGTTTTGCCAACCCCTGCCAATACAACGGAATCGGAATTAAACCCTGCATTTCTGGCAGCCATCAATTCCTGGCCACTTACACAATCTGCCCCGAATCCATGAGCCATCATGGCCTCCAAAATCAGGGGATGGTGATTGGCCTTTAGTGCATAGTGAATGTGGTATCCATACTTTCCGGCTGCAAGACTTGCACTCTTAAGGGTTTCTCCCAGCAAATCAAGGTCGTAAAGATAAAAAGGTGTCCTGATATCTTTAAAAATATCGCTACTGCCTGTGTTCATAATGCGATGGGTTCCCGGGTGTTTTCCCCGATTTCAGATTTTGATCCAAACAAAAAAGTTTGAAGCTGTTTCAATGCCAGGGCTTTTTGGTTATTGGGCAAAACCAGGGTAAGATTGTTATCGCTGCCACCAAAGGAAACCATTTTTATATCCAAATTCCTCAGTACATTCATTATCAAAGAGGCATGGCCCTGGTTCATTACATCGCCAACCACACATACCAGACACATATCGGGAATCGTCTCTACGCTGCCAAATCCTGATAATGCCTCTGTAATGCTGTGGAGCTCTTTGGAGTTATCAATAGTCAGAGATACGGCAACTTCCGATGTGGTAATGGCATCAATGGGTGTTTTATGGTCTTCAAAAACCTCGAACACCTTCCTGAGAAATCCATAGGCATTGAGCATCCTGGCAGACCGTATCCGGATGATGGTTATTCCATCCTTTGCTGCTATTGCCCTTAAACCCTTTAAAGGCGCCTTATCACTGATTAATGTGCCGAAAGCCTCAGGGTCCATGGTATACTTCAGATAAACAGGGATGCTCAGTCTGGCGGCAGGCCAGACGCAGACCGGATGTAGAATCTTTGCGCCAAAATAGGCAAGCTCGGCAGCCTCACAGTAAGACATTTCACGTATGGGGCGTGTACCCGGTACTATGCGGGGATCGTTGTTATGCACACCGTTTATGTCCGTCCAAATTTCTATAGCTTTGGCATTCAGGGCAGCTCCAAGCAGCGTAGCCGAATAGTCACCTCCCCCACGTTGAAGGTGATCTGGATATCCTTCTGCATTCATGCAGATAAAACCCTGGGTAACATGATATATGTTATTGGTGCCGTCAACAACGCCCGAGAGAATTTGTGAAATCTTTTGCAAATCGGGTTCACCTTCGGGGTTTTTCCACATGAATTCATATGCATTTAACCAGCGGGCACAAGCACCCAGAGACAAAAACCGGGCAAAAAGTGCCGAAGTTAAAATCTCTCCCAAGCCCAACAACCATTTCTCTGATGATGCGGTCCATTCGTTAAGAAATGCATCCCTGGCAGTTTGTATTACTTCCCGGATATGCACCACTACATCATCAAACAGAGGGGTATCCGAAAACAATTCAATCGCCGTCTCACAGAAATGCCGCTCTAATAAAAGCAATGAATTTTCAATTTCCACGGTTTGTCCGTTCTTCCAAAACCGTGAAATGTCAATCAGCCTGTCGGTGATTCCAGCCATAGCCGAGCAAACCACAAATGCCTCCTGCCTTTGAAGGACGATGTTCGCTGCCTGTCTAATTCTATGGGCATTCCCAAGGGATGTGCCCCCAAACTTCATTACTATCATGAATATTTTTTGCAAAGAAACAAAGAATGCAGGGATTTGTGATATTTTCTATTATAAACAACATTTTTTATTATATTTGTTATATTTATAACATTATGGGCTTAGCTGCTGCCATTGACAAAGTATTGTCCCAGTCCCCATTCCTGGAAGAAGCACTCTCAGATGGATTCATCAATGTTTCTTCCCTGGCAAGACACATCCACGAAGATGTGGAGAAGATTCTGGAAAAAAAGATAAGTATTGGGGCCATCGTAATGGCCATACATAGAAAACCCGCCATGGTGTCCTTCAGGATAAGCAAGTCCATCAATGCATTCATGCAGGAGATCGGAGACATCATTGTGAGGTCAGGACTAAGCGACCACACATTTGCAAACAGTTCCCACACCAGTACCTGCCAAAGAAGACTGATAGAGACCATTCAGGCAGACAATGAAACATTCTGCACCTTTTCCAGGGGTGTTTATGAAACAACCATTGTGGCAGGTTCCGGACTGGATTCGCTCATATCATCCATCTTTAAGGAAGAAAAACTGCTTGCAAGGAAAACCGGCCTTGGCTCCATTACCATAAGGCTGCCGGAAAAAAACACGGAGGTGTCCGGGATATACTATTTTTTGCTGAAAAAACTGGCCTGGGCCGGAATCAACGTATGTGAGGTAATATCAACATCCAATGAGATCACCCTGGTGGTATCAGAGCAAGAAATACATCTTGCTTTTCAGATCATGCTGAATCTAAAAAGCAAATCAACATAAGTCTTTTAAAGATAAGGATACAATGTATCTATCCAACGGTCTTCCGTAATAAAGAAGAGCCCCATTTCTTTCCAGGGTTCCAAAATCCTGGCCGCTTTCATTTGTTGTGCATCCATACCTTCCGCCTTTGCGCTGCGAACCACTTCCAAAGTCTTCAATAAACTGGCATGGTATTGTCTGAACTCAGACATGGTATAGACCGGACCGTGTCCGCCTATCAGGATGGTCTCCTTTGGGTAGTTGTCAATTACCCATTGCAGGTTCTTCATAAAACCCAGTGGGTTTCCACCATTGGCAACATCGACAAATGGAAAATTGTCTGCAAAAAGAAGATCGCCCATCACAAGCACATGGCTCAACGGAAAGTGGACGATGATGTCTCCCCCGGTGTGTCCTTCAGGCAAATGGCGAAGCTGTAGCTCCTCTGAGTTATAAACCAGGGTCATGGCATCAGTAAAGCAAATGTCGGGCAGGGCATAATCGGGCAATGCCGGAATTACCCTGTCCGCCTGTCGTCTCGGAGTAGCAAGGTAGTCCCTTACCGATGTATGGGCAATGATTCTTGCATTCCTGCCAATAACGGCATTGCCACCTGTATGATCTCCATGAATGTGGGTGTTTATCAGGAAATCAACCGGATGCCGGGAAAGCTGTTCCAATGCTTTGGTGAGCTGGGGCGTGGTTTGCTCATAAGCAGCATCAATAACCAACAAACCCTGCTCTCCTGTGTAAGCTACCACAGACACCCTGTCATCAACCATCAGGCGGTAAATACCGGGAACCACCTCCGTAGTGGAAACAACTGCCTGAGACCAGTCGCGTTGGGCCATAAGTGCAAACGGCAACAGGCCCATGAACACCAAAAGTATTTTCTTCATGTCCTCAGATTTGATTTTTATACAAGATAAACAATTAACAGCGGGATATTTCCCAAAAGCATTTAAATATTTTTGAAAAACCCGTTGGCTTCAAATATAAAATATTATCATTGCAGCCATCAGGAATGCTGCAAAAACACAGGAAACTCTTATGAACATGCTGATTACGCTTATTCATCACACCTGGCTGGCTACCAGAAGATCACATTACTTTGAACGCAGCGTTGGGGTGAACCTGGTTATTGGGATAGTTCTTATTTCCATTATTTTTTATCTATCCCTGATAGGAAGGATACTTCCCATGTTGATGCTTGAATGGTTCCCGGATGAACCACCTCACCTGGTGATGCTTAGGGCATTGATTCCGTTTGCCGGTTTTGATCTGCTGCTAAGGTTTTTCATACAGGGAATTCCCAGGCATACCATAATGCCCTATCTGCATCTGCCAATAAAAAGAAAAACACTGGCGGTTTATACCCTGTTTCGAAGCTGGTTTAATGCCCTTAATATTTACCCCTTTGCCTTGTTCCTGCCATTCTTTTCCAGAACGCTTCCAAAAGATTTTTCCGAAAGCGGGTTGTTATGGGTGTTTCTGGGTATCCTCCTCATTACAGGAATAAACCAGGCAGTATATATTTTTTTAAAAACCTCAGGAAAGTCCGGTCGGTGGCTGCTGTTTGGGGGTTTGTCTATCCTGGCAGCTTCATTTGGGCTATATCCCGGGCTGATGCTCCATGCTTCAGGCCTGTTCGGACTTGCCTTGGTAAAGGGAGTGGTTTGGGTATATCTGATCGGCGTTTTGGTTATTGTCCTTTTGCAATATGCATCCATACAGGCATTGAAAATTTCCTATCCTGAGGTTCGCCAGTCTGGCGGTCCCCCGGAAAAATCAACCGATTCATTTGGAAATTTGTTGCAGCGTATACCCGTATTCGGCAGATTCTGGAGTCTGGAGTGGAAGCTGTTATACCGCAACAGGAGATCCCGGGCCAATCTAAAACAATGGCCATTGCTGCTGGTTGCCATGCCGGTAATGCTCTTTATGTGGGGAGATAAAATAGAAACCGCTTCCTTATTCTTTGTTTTGCTAATGTATTCTGGATCTGTCGGATTCTTTCACTTGCAATACGTTTTTTCATGGGAGAGCAGGTTTTTTGATTTCATTGCTACAAGGAACATCAAAATGGCAGATTTTATCAAAGCCAAATACCTTATGTATACCGGAATTGCATTATTACAACTGCTGCTGATTCTGCCACTGATCCTGATTTTCTGGCCCGGGCACAGCCTCCTCTTTATCACCATGTATCTATATGCAACCGGACCATGCTACTTTATTCTTTTGTATATGGGAATTGGAAATTCCACCAGAATTGATCCTGATAAAAAGGCGCATTTTAACTTCGAGGGTAGCTCCGGGACCCTGTTTCTTACCTTGCTACTTATCATGTTTAGTACCATTCCGTTTGCCATTTTTGGATTGCTGCTGCCCATATCATTCAAATCAGGTGTATTGCTAACAATGGCAATAACCGGGCTGGCTTTTATACTCACATCAAAATGGTGGATCCCATTTGTAGCAGGTAGATTTTTAGCAACCAGATACCGAAACCTTGAAAAATACAGAGAGAAACAATGATCAATATTCAAATTGACAGTTTAAGCAAATATTATGGCCGGCAGCTTGCACTGGACATTCATTCACTGCAGATTAACCCGGGAGAGCTGGTTGGCATTGTAGGGAACAATGGCGCAGGGAAAACCACTTTTTTCAGGTTGCTTCTCGACCTTTTGGCGCCTGATGGAGGCAGTATCAGCTTCAATGGCATAGCCTTAAATGAGAGCGAACAGTGGAAGGGTTTCACAGGCAGTTTTCTTGACGAAGGCTTTCTAATTGATTTTCTCAGGCCGGAGGAATTCTTTGAATTTAATGCTTCTCTATACGGCATGGGATCCATGGAAGTTGCCGAACGCATCAGGGATTTTTCATCCTTTTTTGACGGAGAAATACTTGAAAAGAACAAATACATCAGGCAGTTTTCAACCGGGAACAGGCAAAAAATCGGCATCGCCTCTGCCATGCTGCCCCGCCCTGGCCTGCTGATACTCGACGAACCTTTTAATTTTCTGGATCCCAGCAGCCAGATCATTATCAAGAGGCTTTTGGAAGATGAAAACCGCGTTAATGGATCCACTGTGTTAATATCCAGCCACAACATCAACCATATAGCCGACATTTGCTCCCGTATCCTGCTGCTCGAAAAAGGCAGAATAATCCAGGATATCCGTCCGGATGAAAAAAACCTGGATATTCTTCATGATTACTTTGGCGCCAGGGCCGGCTCCTGAATATCGTTCTGATTAAAAGAAAACCTTGTAGGTAATCATTGGCATGAATCCCATCTGGTAGGATGTGCTGACTGACTGGGTACTGCGATTCCAGTTCTGGGTGAAAACATTCTGGTGGTTGGTAAGGTTCTGAAGATCCAGCGCCCATTGCTGGTTCAGGCTGCGACCATTGATTCGGAAGCTGATTCTGAGGTTAAGTCTGAAATAATCAGGAAAACGTTGTGCATAAGCCTGATCCCAATCATACACTACCCCGTTCTCAATAATTGATGCTTGAGCGTCAATGGGAAGGTATCTTTTCCCGCCAGCATAAACGGTTTTAAAATCCACTTGCAACAAACTACGTTTACCCAGGCTCCATTCATAGCCACCAAGAATATTGATAATATAGTTGTTGTTAAATGCCGTATTTAACCAGATATTATTATACCCCGTAGATTTTGAATCAAAAACTGAGGCTGTGACGAGGTAGTAGAACCCCTGGCTCAGAAACTTCTCAATGGTAAGTTCAAGTCCATAATTTCTTCCCCTCCCTTGGTTCAACATATCATGAAAGGCCCAGAAAACAAAGTCGCCACCTGTGTTCAGCATAGAAAACGAGGGAACATCAGGGGTAACCGGAATATTATATAATTCCTGCAAATACGCTTCCAGGCGAATCCTGTGATTGTTTCCCATCAAACGGTCATAGCCTGAAACCAAATGGAAGCTCCTGGACAGGTCAAGATTCTCATTGCTTTTCCTGTAACCAATGGCAATGGTGTCTGACATTTCCTGCATAAAATAAACGGCCTTAAGCTGGGACTGGCTGTGCAATCCGGCACCCAGGCTTATTGTCTGGCCTGGCAGGAATGTATATCTCAGACCCATTCTGGGTTCCAACGCAAAACTATTGTTTAGCATAAGCCAGCTGGCGTGCAACCCGGAGGTTAATTGGAACTGATCCGAGAACCGGTGTTGCCATTCACCGTAAACCCTGCCAACTCCAAGGTACCCTTTGCCATCCATATATTGATAATACCGGCCCTGGTCTTCCTGATATTGTTTGCCCTGATATTGGATATGATGAAGGTCTGCAATCAGGCCCATCCTGAAGAAGTTTCTGGAGTCATATTTGTGAAAAAGCTGAGAAGAGAAGGTATACTTAAGGTCATGATCATCTTCGATGATCGATTCAATTTCAGGGTCAATGGAAAGATCGATGATTCGTGAAACATTTTTAAGTCCTGAGGCAGAGATTGTGTTTGTAATCCGGGTCTCAGGACTAAAATAATGAAGGTGTGATATACCCATAACCCCCATACGTGCAAGAAATCTAAGGTCGGTTCCCGAAAAACCAAATGATGCCGAATCGCCCTTGCTGTCTAGCATTTCTATATAACTGCTGCCACCAACTCCAAATATAGAAACACGGCCGGATTGCAATGGAAAGTTCAACTTAAATGCAAGGTCTTTATACTGTGGTATGGCTTCTCCGGTCCCGAAGCTCATCCCAAGCTGTTTTAGCACCTCAAGCGTGGAATACCTGATATTCAACAGGTATGATGCCCTGCTTTTATTATTGAACGGGCCCTCCGTTCCCAGTTCAAAACCGTTAAATCCAATCTGCCCCATATGCTCACGACGGTCTGTGTTTCCATATCTAAGACGGATGTCAAAAGCACCGGCAAGGGCATTGCCAAACTCAGCCGGGAAGGCGCCGGTATAAAAATCTGAATTGCTCAACAGATTGTTGTTGAGCATGCCTACAGGACCTCCTGTAGATCCCATCGAACCAAAATGATTGGGATTCGGAACTTCAACACCATCAATCCTCCAGAGAAGCCCCAGTGGAGAATTGCCCCTGATAATGATATCATTTCGCTGGTCGGCCGCTGACGACACTCCGGCAAAATTGGCTGCCATTCGTGAGGGATCTCCCAGGCTGCCCGCATATCTTTCGGTATCCTCAATGGTAAAAGAGCGGGCACTAACCATTGCCATTTCATTCATGGGCCGATCCTTTCGAACTTCCGGGCGCACTTCAACTCCGCTGATTCGCATCACCTGCTCATCCAGCCTTATGTATAAAACTGTTTCTTTGCCTGATACAAGCAGCAGATTCCGAATTTCAACAGGATTATACCCCATGGAGCTCACCTGAATATCAACCCTTCCAGCTTGCAAATCATAAAAGGCAAAACGTCCTTCTGTATCTGTAGCTTCTCCTCTAAGGGGATTTGAACCAAGCAGGATAACATGGGCTCCGGGAATTGTTTGTTCGGTTTGGGCATCGATCACCACCCCTCTGAAAGTGGCTAATGGCGTTTCAGCTATCAAGGCCGGAGACAGGCATATAATAAGGATCAATACCAGCAAAAGGCTCATACCAGATATTGTATGGCTTCTACAAGAGGTTGCGGGTAATACACACATGGATCTATTCATATTTCAGGGATTCAACAGGGTTCTTGCCAGCCTGGTTTATTACCAGGCTGTTTACGACAAGAAGCGCAAGCAATAAGCCTGCCAAACCTGCGTATGCGAATGTCCAGACAGACAATTCGACCCGATATACAAAATTTTCCAGCCATTTTGAAAGCAGGTAGTACGCCACCGGCCAGGCAATCAGATTGGCCAGAATAATTAGTATAGAGAACTCAAAGGAAACCAACTTAATTAAAGAAGTGGCAGAGGCACCAAGGACTTTGCGAATGCCGAATTCCTTGCGTCGGGTTTCCATCACGTAGGCTGTGGTTCCAAGCAGTCCCATGCCGGCAATCAGAATCGCAATCAGGGTAAACACCCTGGCAATTTTCCCGGTTTGAATCTCAGCAACATACAGATTCTCATATGTGCTATCCATAAAGGCATATTCCACAGGGTAATTGTGTGGAGATACTTCTTCCCAGACCTTGGTAATGGCCTGAACAACATCAGCAGCAGAATTGCCGCTAAAACGAACCATAATCTGCATGGTAGCAGGATTTATCCTGAACCTGTAATCATATATAGGGAAAAATGCGATGGGACGCACCTGCATATGGGC
>CAZFOI010000007.1:0-14734 GCA_964520605.1 uncultured Bacteroidales bacterium | reverse complement strand
TGAAGCCTGTTCCATGCCGTATTCAGAAGCAAACCACACAACCACATTACCCTCCGGAGCCTGTGCCCCTGCGCTGTGCGACTCTCCTGTATAGCAGACAATTTCATTCAGAGCAAGAGGGGGCTCCAAAGCTTCAAAAATTCTCAGAGAGGCAAGAGTCCGGCTTAAACTCTGGCATCCGGTAAGAGAGTCTATAGCAAGTGCCCAGGCTTGCATGACGCCTGGCTGCACGGCAGAAGGAGGACCGTTCATGGGAAGCAGACTGGTTTCTGAATCGAACCACAGAATTTGTATGCCCGGTCTTTCTTCTGCCATTAAGGCATGTTCTCTGCCGTCATAACAAACATTCAGGTCTTGAACAACTGCTGCCTGGGGTGCCTGGAGAATGGTGAGGCTTGCCTGCACCCTTTCAATGCTTTCACATCCTGTTAGGGTGTCTTTAGATGCTGCCCATGCATGATAGATACCAGGTTGAATACCCGAGGGAATATCGGCATACTCATAGCCATGTGAGGACAAATACCAAACAATTTCAGTTCCAGGTGCTGTGGTGGCTTCAACCAGGTGTATCTGGCCATCGAAACAGGCAATTGCATCCACAACTATGGGTTTTTCCGGTGCCGGAAGTATGGTTATCCTTACTTCTGATCCAGGGCCAACGCATCCAGTACTGTCGTTTTGCAGGAAAGCCCAGGCCGTATATATGCCTGCTTCTGAACCAGATGGAGAAGCAGACGGTGTCAGACGGTTTTCATCTGAGAACCATATCAATGAATAACCATCTATGGGGGTATAAACGATTCCATGATCTTGTCCGTCGAAGCAAACAGTGAGGCTCTCTATCATTGGCCGGGCGGGCAATTCGTAGATGGTCAGGGAAACTGGAATTCGGGTTGGATTTTCACAATGTGTTGAGTCACTAACCGAGGTGACCCAAAATTGGTAGTACCCGGGATCGCTTACAGCTGCAGGAGTTAAAGCCAGGGTGTCTTCCTGATTCTGGTACCAACGGAGCAAGGTTCCCTGGGCGGCCGTTACCTGAAATGTCGCCGGTTCACCGTTATAGCAAAAAGCTGCATCGGCAACAGTCGGTAAGGCCGGAGGCGCTATGATGGTAAGCGTAACCAGGGTTCTTTCGCTGCTTTCGCATCCGGATGTATGAATTCTGGATGCCGCCCATGCCTGATATGTTCCGGGCTCATAAGCCCTGGGGTACTCGGCCGTTTCATCGCCGGTTTCATTGCGATACCAGACAACTTCGGCTCCCTCCTGTGCAATTGCCCCGGCAATGTGAACATTCCCGTCATAACATACGGTATTATCCAGGGCAAGCGGCGGAGAGAGATGCCCATAAACTACCAGTTCAACAAGGGTTCTAATTGAACTTTCACACCCATAAACAGAATCAACTGAAGCCGCCCATGACTGGTATAGACCGGGCAGGATGCCCTGAGGTGGCCCTGAGGGATTGCCTCCTGAGGCAGCATCGTACCAAACCAGGTAAGCATTGGATGCAGGCAGGGCCATTGCAGTGTGATTATTCCCGTCAAAACAGCTGGCATGATTTTGAGCAATTGGAGCATCAGGCAAGGAATGTATGGTGATTTCTACCGGGGTTCTTTCCATGCTTTGACAGGCAGTTGAAGGATCAAGGGTAACTGCCCACGCTATATACCTTCCAGGTTCAATTGCTTTGTGAGCATCCAATAAGTCACTTCCCTCCTGGCTGGAGAACCAAATGATCCTGAATCCATCAGGAACAATGGCTCCTGCTTCCACTTCTTCACCAGAATAGCAGGCGCTTACATCTACCGCCAATGGAGGATCGGGTGGAGCAAGGATGGTAAGGCTTACCGGCAAACGCTCTGCGCTAAGGCAGCCAGTTTCTTCATCTACAGAAGAGACCCAGGATGTATATACACCAGGCAATGTGCCAGAGGGAGGAGCACCCGGCTCAGGTCCGGATTCCGAGGCAAACCATGTTAACCGCGTTCCCTCCGCCGCAATGGCGGAAGTTCGTTGAACTTCTCCGTTGTAACAAACGGTTCGGTCTACTGTCATAGGCGGATCCGGTAATTCGTGAATGGTCAGTAATACGAGAACCCTTCCATCGCTATAACAACCCAGGTTGTTTCGGCTCCCCGCCCAGGCTTGGTAAATGCCAGGCAGGTGTTCCCTTGGTGCTTCTCCTGGTATGGTTGAAGTTGAATCTGCAAACCAGACAAGTTGGTATTCGGGAGCCAGAAGTGCTCCTGCCTGGTAAGCGTATCCATCGTAACAAACTTCGAAGTTTTGTGCCACTGGAAGTGGCGGAGGAGCTGCAATTATGATTGTTGCAGTTACAGGCATGGCATCGCAATCAAATGAATCGTTAAACTGCAGCACTTCCAGAATGTACTCTCCAGGCTCATAATGCCATTCCATGCGGATGGTATCAGCATTGGAAGGAAGAACAGAACGCACCCCATTTGGATGAATCAGGGTCCAGACAAAGCTTGACCCGGGTTCACCGTCTACACGATAAAAATGGGTGCTCCCGGTGCATACGCTGTCCGGGACAGCTTCTGCTGCCAGCGATGCCGGCAATGCCAGCACGATCATGAGCCATATGAAGAGTTTTCTGATCATTCGCTGTTTGGAGGTGTATACCTGTAAATGGGAGACGTAATTGGCCTGGGTTTTACAAACAGTTCCACCAGTTCGCCGGGTGTATTGTTGATTCTTCCCATGGCATTGGCAACTGAAATCACCTGATAAAAAGTGGTATGCATTGGCATAACCACAATTGAATGGGGAGATTCCACTATGGAGTCGATGGTCAGGACTGATGTGCCATCTGAGTATTGCAGTGTCCAGGGGGCTGTACCGGTAAATTCAACGGTAAGGGTTCCGGTTTCTCCAATACAGATGGAGTCTGGTGGCAAAATAAGTGCAGTAGGCATGGCCTCGAGAACGGTCACCATGCCGTGTCTTTGGTTTGAGCAACCAAATGGGCTTATGGTGTTTATTTCAAAGAAATAAACACCTGGGCGTTTGAATATCAGCCTGGTGGCTGCATCATATTGAGTATCAATAAATTCAGCTATATTTTGACTGGCCTGTTCGGTCAGGGTGTGATCTGTGAAGATTTTCCACCGGTAAGCATGCCCGGGATCGGCGACCACTGATAGGGAAAATATTTCTCCTTCATACACAACATTGCCCTGCTGCCCATTTGCGGAAGCAGCCAATAGCAGCAGACACAGGCCTGCTACCAGGGATTTGAGCATGTTGGGTATTCTGTCAGGCATTTTTTACTATTTACAACAGCTGGATTTCTTTCGGATATACCACTCCCATGCCGGTTTTACACCAGCGTTTGCCCATTGGGCAATGGTATTTCCAGCCTCTTTTTCGGAGGCTATTTTTTTGTCCGTACGTTGATGCCGGCAACCCGGATTGGTGGGAGGCCGCCCGCGACAACGCAGGCGATGAAATGAATCCACCACTTTTTTTGCATTATGTTACATGATTCTTTCCAATTATTTCATTTGTAAGAATTTGAATGCTGATTTCGAGCTTAGGAGAACTTGTCCCCCGGCTCGCAATGTTTTGGGTATACGCTTCCCATCCCGATATATTTGCATCCGGGTTAAGAAGTAACAGAATAATATGAGGTAACTCCACATAACTGAAGGATTTATGCCATATTGGCTGTTTTCTCCTTCAGCCCAGGGGAAATAATCAACCGGGCAATCCGCATTTGCGCGGTAACCACAAAACATCAAGGCCCACGCATTGCTCTTATTTGGTGTGCCTGGTATAAGCGGAAATTGCCCCTAAGCTGCATACGCTGTTAAAAAGCGACATTGTCAGACCTGAATCAGCTGCGGTCTGAGACCGGGAATTCTTTCCCGGTCATCAGGCAGCATGCTGTGAAAAAGCGATCTGTATGTCAGCTATTTTGATGCGAGCCCGTTAGGGAGCAGTCTGGATAAAGATGCCACCTCCGGCATTGATGGTCGGACGTGCGGCAATGGTATAGCTGGCTGTTTTGGCGTATGGTGTTGCCAGGTCACAGGCAGTCTGATCTCCTGGTCTGGCAGGATGGTCTCCCCAGATGGGGCCCATGTCGAATGCCGGGCCATAGTTGCCATCAATTCCAATGGTAATGGTTTGATTGGCCAGGGTTTCGAATGTACCGTTGTAAATCTCAACACGCACAAAGATATCAACTGATTGAGAATCACCAATGGTTACAGATTCATCTGCCTGAAAACGTCCGCCAGAAGTGCCATTACCAAATGAATATCCCGTTCCGTCGATGGTGTATGACCAGTCTACCGTGCGGTATTCCTGCCCGGCCTCCAGATCGGGAAGTTCAAGTGACACCTTCCAGTCACCCACAATTCCGCTTGCAGTGATTTTGTAATAAAGGGTGTTTGTGCCATATGTATAAGCAATGGTAGGCGTTTCACCAGGTGTTATAACTGCAGATTCTATTTCTGCCGCACATACCATGGCGTCTCCGCTTACAGTTGCCCCGCTGGCATCTACTGCAACAATTTCAAGCAGGAAGGAGTTGATTGGGTCGATCTGCCAAACCCTTACATTCATTGCAGTGCAACCTGGGGTTGCCTCGGTATTGGAACCCCAGTATTGAATTACCAGATAGTAGGGGCCGCCTTCTGCCAGGGCTGCCGCGGTCCATGTAATTTGTATTGAGGGAGCAACCACCGGCCCCGGGTCAACGTTATAGTTTCCGGCGGCAATAATCTGTCCGGCATTGTTCTCAATTATTGCTCCATAATTGAGAATGTTTGGGTCTTTCGTTACATACCAGCGGTAATGTCCGGTACTTTCGTTGTATGGGCTTGCTATGTTAACAGAGTACTCATATTGAATACCGGCAGCAGGCCTGAATGGTCCGGGTTCACAAGCCTGGGCCCTTACCTGAGTAATGCCGGCTACCATAGCCAGCAATAGAAATACGGATAGCTTTTTCATAAAAAATTGGTTTTGTTGATTCTACTGTGTTTGATTAATAAATAATTGTGGTAAAGAGGGTTCGGTGCTTTAATTTATTTAATCATAGGCTGAATGGTTTGGTTTATATATGATTAATCTGTTTCATGCAGTATTTCCGGACGGGCAAGAACAACAAGGGTGAAATCACGTGTGGTGAATCCTCCGGCAATATTGGTAACTGTATAAATAATCCTGTTTTCTCCTATAGGGAATTGCAGGGGGGCTGATTCAGACAAAAGGCCCGTCCCCTCCATGATCTCTCCATTGCTCAATTCGATTACCCATGTAACAATCAGGTCATGCTCATCAGCGCATGATGCGTCGGTAAGCTCATATACATCCAACATGGTATTGCCGGCTTGCAGAAGAAAATAATTGGGTCTTGGATTGGTTAGATCATTGTTTCCGGAATAGGATCCTTCCGGATTAAAGACAGCCTGGGTGATGTTTTCCACGCAATATCCCGTGCCGAGCCAGGGCAATTCAAATTGCGGCCCTGGTACAGGGTGGTATGCGATTGGAAGGACGTAACGATTGTTTTCTTTGTTGGTTTCCTCAGCCTGGCTGATTGCATGCACTATGTTTGGTTGTGGTGTGGCAATTGCATGGCAATCGGGGACAACACTCAGTGATGCCGACCAGTGTAATCCGGCTTCGATATAACCAATGTTCCATCGAACCACATTGCCATTAATCAGGCTTCCCGGCGGATCGGATGAAATATAGGTAAGACCCGGAGGAAGGGAATCATAAAGAACCACATTCTCTGCCGGGAAGGCACTGCCTGTGTTGACAACCATGATGGTGAAAACCATAACACTGTCTAAATAGGCGGGCTGGGGGAATGCAGTCTTGGAAACCTCAATATCAAAAGGCATTGGCTCCTGGTTTCCTTGAAAGAGATAGGTCCTTACAGTGGCCAGGGAAGTGGTTCCGCAGGTTTGGCTGGTTGCCGTGATATACACCCTGTTCCATGTTTTGGGTGTGGTACCGGGTGGAATTCTGAGTCTTAAAACAAAATGAAATGTTTCTCCCGGAGCAAGAATGGGTGTTTGCGAAATGACCGTTCCCGAAGTATTTCGAAATTGCACTTCAAGTATCACATGGTCTGACAGCATGGCCTGTTCATGGGTGAACAAAAATCTGTCAGGCTGATCCCCCGTATTGGTAATGGAAAGAGCATACTCCCTTGTGTTGTTTACATTGAATTTCATTGACCCGAGAGAGAGTTCTGGCGTAATTTCTGAGGAGCAATTTGATAATATGTTTTTGGAAATAGTGTTTTTGTCTGAAAATTTCGGAATACCGTCATAAATGCTCAAGTCTATGGGTCTGCCTGATACATCCTTGGCGATGTGGTGGTCATTTAAAACACCAAAAGGACCCCGTGGGGCCCTTTGGTTGTGGTAAGGATCTATTGTGTCTGGTGGAGAATTCTCGTTTCCGGGTTGAATGAGCCAAAAGTGATCATTTGACATTGCATGTATTCTGCTCAGGGCTACGGCATGCTTGGCCATACCGCCGGGTATGATTGCCATCACCACATAAAATGCAAAAATATTTGCCGTTATTCTCATGCGATCAGCCTATACGATGCAATAAGTGTAAAAATAATATACAAGTACAAATATAAGTAAAAATACTTAACACTTTTGTATGATCTGTAATCCACTAGCGTTTTTTACTTAAGGGTTTACGTAAGTATGCCATTCAGAGTTGCACTCATCCTAATAAAATTGTGCTCCAGGATGCTATTTGAAATGATTTTAAATAACCATTAAATAAAAAATATATTTACAGACTAAATAAGCACTATGGCTATTGGTCGAAAAGAAACAGGCAGGCCCGGAATGTTCCGGGCCTGCCTGAATGTAAAATCAGGAAATACAGATTCTTATTGAATATAAATGGGACCGTCGGGACCAAGCGGAATGCCAAGAAGCATCCAGATAATCAGTGCTCCCACCCAGAAGATGGTCAGCAGAACTGTATATGGAATCATGGTAGATATGATGGTTCCAATACCGTACTTTTCATCGTATTTCTGGGCAAAGGTTACGATCAGGGCAAAATAGCTCATCATGGGCGTAATCAGGTTGGTAACCGAATCCCCGATGCGGAAGGCAGCCTGGGTAAGGCCAGGATGGTAGGGTGGATCTATAAGCATGAGCATGGGGATGAAGACCGGAGCCATGATGGCCCATTTTGCCGATGCACTTCCCATAAACATATTGATGAATGCCGATAACAGAGTAAATGCCACGATCAGGGTAACGCCTGTTAATCCGATGCTTTGCAAGCCCTGGGCTCCCTTGATTGCAAGTATGATTCCAAGGTTGCTGTAATTAAAGAAATAGACAAACTGAGCAGCAAAGAAAACAAGAACAATGTATCCGCCCATACCTGCCATGGATTTGGTAATATGCCTGGCTACATCCTTGTCGTTCTTAATGGTTCCGGCCACTATACCATATATGAAACCCGGAACAAAGAACAGCAACAGGATTCCTATGATGATACCCTGAAAGAAGGGAGAATGCAAAACGGATCCGGTAACCGGATCCCGGAATATGCCATTTGATGGAATAACACTGACTGCCAACAGGATGATGGTAATAAGAAGGCCGTATCCGGCATATTTAAGGCCTTTTTTCTCGGTGGGTGTCAACTGCGCAACCGGCACCTTCTCGGCGTTTCCGGTATATGGACCCAGCCTGGGCTCAACAATTTTGTCTGTTACCCATGTTCCCACAAGAATTACCACGAATCCTGAGACAAACATAAAGTAATAGTTAACTGCCGGGTTTATAACCATGCCGGGCATGATCATCTGAGCGGCTGACTCACTGATACCAGCAAGGATGGGGTCAATGGATCCGATGAAAAAATTGGCTCCGAATCCCCCGCTGACACCGCAGAAAGCTGCTGCAAGCCCGGCCATGGGATGACGGCCGAGCGCATGAAAAATCATCGCTCCAAGCGGAATCAGAACCACATAACCGGCCTCTGCTGCCAAATGGGAAATTAAACCCGCCGTAACAATGGCTCCGGTAATGAGTTTTGGAGGCGAACTCAATACAAGGGACCGTATCATTACGGTGAACAATCCGGATCCTTCAGCCACTCCAATCCCTACCATAACTACCAGCACGTAACCAAGGGGCGGGAATTTTAAGAAGTTGCCGATGATATTGGTGTATATCCATCGAAAACCGTCTGCACTGATCAGGTTGTTAACCGTAATAATGCTTCCATCAACCGGGTGAATGGCCTGAGCGGAAAACTGGGCGCTGATCCAGGAGATGATCATAACCAGCACTGCCAGCATGGCGAACAAGGTGGCAGGATGCGGCAGTTTGTTTCCAATGATCTCGATATAATCCAGTGATTTCGAGAACGCTTTTGATGATACTTTTTTTATGCTATCCCAGATATTGTTCATCTGTAAGTGTTTTGAATTTTCAAGCGACAAAGATATTGTTTTTTAGTAAACTCCGTAGTCAGGATACTTTGCTGGCATCTGATTCCTTGGCTTGTCAAGTCTGAGGTAGTGATCGAACCAATCCATGGTACGTACAATATAATCCAGCCTGTGAACATTCCTCCGGTTGCCATGACCTTCTCCATTATACCATATCAGACGCACGGGTGCCTTCCCATGCAACTGAAGGGTGCGATAAAGTTCAAGACCCTGTGAGGCCGGAACCCGCGGGTCGTCCTTTCCATGCAGTATCAGCGTGGGGGTGAGGCTCTGATGGGCGTACTTCACCGGGCTGCGGCTGTATACATCTTCATAGTTTTCGTGCGTCCAGTATCCCCAATGCACATAATAGTCTTCCAGAGGAATGTCGGTGGTGTTGCGCTTGGATATCTGATTGGAAATGCCCACAAAAACCACGGAAGCTGCAAACCTGTCGGTATACTTGGTAGCCGACCAGGCGGCAAAATAGCCCCCGTAGGAACCTCCACCAATGCCAACGCGTTCGCGGTCTACGTAACCTACATTGATGAGGTGGTCAATGCCATCAAGTACATCTTCATACTCTACTCCGACCAGGTCGCCATATCCGGCCATGGTAAAATCAACGCCTCTTCCGGAGCTTGCCCTGTAATTGGGACTGAAAACAAAATACCCCCTTGCTGCGGCAATCTGCCCCCACCGGTTGTATGCAGTAGCCCATCCGTTTTGGACAGCAGCCTCAGGACCACCATGAATGAACACTATTAATGGATATCGCTTGCCCCTTTCATAATTCAGGGGATAATTCAAAACGCCTTCAATTTCTTTGCCATCACGTGCCTTGTAAACCAGCTTTTTCTGTTCGCCGAGTTTTACGTCTTTTACCCATGCATTGTGATCGGTAAGCTTAAGCCATGAACCATCCTGTAGGTTGAATAGATGCAACTCATTTGGATATTGCCAGGTATTGGCAGACATAGTGATATAGTTTCCTGAGAGATTGAATCCACCAAAGACTATTTTTCCCGGTTCTATGATCTTCTTTCTGTTTTCCCTGTCAATCACCTGCTCGCTAAGCACTATATCAACGCCTTCTTCAGCAGCATAAATCAGGGTGTTGTTGTCTTTCCAGGCAAAGTCAATGACAGAAAGCTCCATCCCCTTAACCAAATTGGGTAATTCTTCAAATTTCCT
Source organism: uncultured Bacteroidales bacterium (assembly GCA_964520605.1). GTDB lineage: Bacteria > Bacteroidota > Bacteroidia > Bacteroidales > UBA7960 > CAZFOI01. Next base: position 5,073 of record CAZFOI010000007.1, on the reverse strand, counting down.
GTCATTGGGAACATTGGATACAAAAAGACTCCCAACTACAGAGTCTTCAAGCTTGCTGGCCGAACGGAATGCAAGCTTTTTGCCATCAGGGCTAAAGGCCATGTTTCCGAGTTTGCCAGGATTATCAACCAATAATGTGGTTTCGCCACTCTCCATGTTTACCAGGTGGATGCGTTTGAACATATAACTGTCATCCACCAGATTTTTAGGCGCAATGGCCGCTGCTGCCCATTTGCCATCAGGACTCAGAACAAAGTCGAAAACGGTAACATCGTGTGTGAGCTTTTTTGTCTGATGCGATATTAGGTCATAGCGGTAAAGACTCAAATGCCTGAACTCTTCTTCGAATACCTCAATATCGAATCCCTTCCTTCGCAGGTCCAATTGCCTGGGATCGGCCGGGTCAGCAGATACAATGGCAAGGGTGCGATCATCAATAAAGGCATATCTCATCACGCCTCCGCTATGGTTGGTGAGCGGTAAGGCGTCGCCCCCTCTGAGACTCATGGAATATACCTGAGTGCCTGTTGCCTGGGGCAAACTGGCTCGGAAAGTAACCGCATCGCCTGATGGGGTCCAGCCAATATCAGAAACACTTCTGTTTCCTGTAATAAATGGAATGATGTCGTTTCGTCTGATGTCGTATACATATAACTCCCTGTAATCTCCTCCTGCCGGGTGATCGAAAGGCCTGGGAATATTCAGGGTAAACGCAATAAATTGCTGATCGGGAGAAATGGAAGTCTCAGCTACTGTTCGAAGCTCAAAAATGTTTTGGGGCGTCATTACCGGGTTTGCGGCAACCGGCAGGCTATGGCACAAAAAGGCCAGCATTACAGAAAAAAGTAGTCGAGTGCGCATGGTCATATGATTTGAGTGAAACATAAATTGTCCGTACCAGGGTTTTTTAACCGGCATACAAAAATATATATTTCAGAGAGATTCCTGACCCTGATACATAAAACCAAAACAATCCTTCTATGACAACAAAGGAGTATAAACCCTACAACCAGGGAATGCCGAAGGGGGAGGGGAGGCGTCCGAATCACGAAATATTCCATACACAGCCGATCCGCTCCCACTCATAGAGGCGTAAACAGCCCCAAATGTATAAAGAGTGTCTTTTATCCGGCCCAAATCCGGATAGCGTGAGAATATGCTTTTTTCAAAACCATTGGAAATGGAGCCGCGCCATTGATCTATCGTTTGCGCTAAGGCTGATGCCAGGCATTCTTTCTGCACCATGGGCAATACACCGGCATATGCATCTGCCGTTCCGATATGGATGGGTGGTACCACCAGCCAAAGACGCATCCCCTTTAATGAAAAACTGCTCAGTGGCTCAAGAATTTCGCCTCTGCCCCTGGCGAGCATCGGTCTGTTGAATATAAAAAATGGGCAATCGCTTCCAATTTTGGATGCCATATGCGCCAATTCTTCCTGGCCAAAACCTGCTTCAGAAATCTGATTCAATAATTTCAGGGTAAAGGCAGCATCTGCACTGCCACCTCCGAGTCCGGCGCCAATGGGAATATTCTTAAATAAATGCATTTGATAGCCCGATACCGGATGATGACCGGCAAATTGCCGCATGGCGGTCAGGCAAAGATTGCCTGCAGTCTCCCCGGGAATGTTCATACCATACAAACTGATGCTTTCCTGCCTGGGATGTCCGGGAACAATCTCCAATACATCGTGTATGGGTACCGGATACATTAGGGTTTCTATCTCATGAAACCCATCGCTCCTTTTTTGAAGGATGTTTAGGCCAAGATTGATCTTTGCGTTTGGAAATGCAATCATTGATCAGAAAATAAAATCTTCCCATTCAATTACAAATATACCGGATTCCTGCTTTCTGATTCGCTGCTGCTCATTTTGCCCGGCTGTTTCCTGTTCAGACATGCTGCGTTTTTCAGATCGCCTGTCAGGGTTTGCAAACTCTCTGCGAAACGCATCACGCAGATTGATTCTCTCCTTTCGAAGGTCGTCACGAATTTTCTCCCTAACCCCTTTATAGTCATACCTGAAACGGGGGTCATCCATAGTACCGTCTACCCTGAGAAACAAAGTGGTGCGCCCAAGGCCGTCATCAATCAGGTCTCCATACTGATCCTGGGGATTGCGATACTCCCTGTTTCTTTTTGCCAGGATGTCTGACAGCAGAACCTGCAGACCATAATTTATCTCATTGTCAAAGCTGTGTTCTCCGGAAATTTTCAAATCAATGGCGCTGGATCGTATGTCCATTTCCGGAATGATCATTTTGCGATTACTAATATGTATTTGATTCTCCAGTGTAGAGAACCTGACATGATTCAGATCACCCACTTTCAGGTAACGGGACAAGGCAATCATTGGGCCAAACTCTGAAAGAGTGCCTTCTTCAATCCTAATATCTGCATTGGCTATAAGACTTTCCCAATGAATTTGCAAATAGGGAGAAAACTTTGCGCTGAACTGAAGGTCTGAAGTAATGGTACCAGATACATTTGCTGATCGAAGGGTTTGCTGGCCAAAATCGCCCATTTGGTAAAAAAGCTGTTTGGCATCCACCCCTTCGAACCTTGAATCACACCAGAAGAGTATTTCATCATGGTTTTGTGTATCAATCATGGCCAGGGCCCTTATTTCCCCATTCATTGTATGCATGAAAATATTTTCAAAATAGGCTCTCTGGCCCTGCATGCTAAGGCTTCCGTGAAACTGGCCGGCAGAAAATTGTCCAAACTTTATTTTGTCTGCTTTGGCCTTTATGTTTAGGTTGATGTTTTTTGGTAGTGTTATGGCACTTGGTGCTGTATCCCCTGCTTTTTTTTGCAGAAGCAGTTCATCCAGATTCAGGTTCCCTGAATTCAGCATTGCATCAACATATAATTGTTCTCCGGGTAAAAGTGCAAAAGGAAGAAGATTGCTGAATACGCCACTGATCAGAACATTGCTTTCGCCAAGAGAGGCATGCAGATTGTTCACAATGACATTGGTTCCGCTTAGCTTAAGTATGCCTGTAATGCCGTTCACTGTTAATTCATTGCCGCTGAACTTCAAAGAGCAATTTGAAAACTCAAGCGTACCCGATGAACTGGCCGTAAGCAGGCCTTTGCTATTGAGCTTCCATGAGCTGTCAAGTCTTCCCTTAAATGCAATGTCGGCCTGTAAACGACCGCTTGCCCAAATGGGATTTGTCAATCGAAACAGCTTAATGATATCCTGAGGGTCATTGTCCATGCGAATACTTAGCGTCAATTCAGGGCTCAGCAGGTTTTCCAGGATCAGATTGCCTTCCATCCTGCCATTATTCAGTTTGGTGGAAAAGTGCTGCAGACTGAGTTGTGAAGTTGTTGTGCTTTGATTGATTCCATTGGTAAAGAATCCTTTAAGCATGGTTTCCGAAAGTTTTAAACCAGTTTGTGAATCAACAAACTCGCCTTTGCTCAAATGAAAGGATGACTCTATCAATGGAGATGATTTGTCTGAAAGCATGCCATTTATTTTTGCTTCAATCTCAAGAAATCCTTTGGCATTATATCCTTCTACCCACTTTTTCCAATTATCAGGTAATAATTCAAGAAAATCATGAATAACAATTTGTCTTGAAGCCAAATCTAAATCCAGGTGGGTTCCATCTGTGAGCTTGTGAATGACTCCTGACACATCCAACAATTGATTCCCCGATTTAAGCGCCCCCTTTTTGAATTGAAAGCTTCGAAAATGTTCCACAAAAAGGGAAAAATCAATATCTATCGGAATCGGACGAATCAGGGTGGTTTCCTGCAGCATCAATTTTTCTGAAATCATGCTGGCCTTTACATTCAATAAAAAATCCTTATTGGTAAAATTGCCCGATAATACGGATTTCTTTATTTGCGCTTCCCAATTTACTTCTGTTCGCAAATCAGCATAACTCAGTGTTGAGTTTTGAAAAACAAGTTTTTGCAGTACCAGTTTGAAGTTTTCGGATTCCTTTGACGGGCTTGCTTCCCAAAAATCATAATTTGTGAGTCCATTCGTGTCTGTATGCAACTGAATGTTTCCCTGGCTTACAGTAATTTGCCGTATTAAATAATACCCCCGGAAAAGGTCACTAATCCGGAATTGAAATTTCAGGCTTTTTGCTGTCAGGGGCGAAGGTCCATTCTGGTCTGGAGCCATTATCTCTGTGTCCAGAAAGGTGATCGAAGCCAAAGGAAAGGTGCGCAATACTTCCAGCCTGATTTCCCTGACGTAAACCTGAGTTTTCAATTGCTCATTCAGGCTTTCAGTGAAAAGATTCTTCAGTGTATCCCTGTAATACCAGCTTAAAGCCAATAGGACCAATGATGACACCAAAATAAATACAAGGCCGGAGATCAGGGAGATCCTGATAAACTGAATGAATAAGCTGAAGTTCCTGCGCCGGGGGTTAAGCATACCCTAATAACGCAAATCTCAGCCTTTCATTTTAAGGAAACCCACTTCTTTTGGAGTTAAAAATCTCCATTTGCCACGGGGAAGGTCTTTCTTGGTAAGTCCGGCAAAAATTACCCTGTCCAGTTTTGATACTTTATAACCGAAGTGTTCAAAAATCCTTCTGACTACCCTGTTCTGGCCTGAATGCAGTTCAATTCCAAGTTCTTTTTTGTCTTCACCAGTTCCGGCGTATGCGATGGCATCGGGGACTACCACCTCATCTTCAATTTTAACTCCACTTGCAATCTCCGCCAAATCAGCACGGGTAAGGGGTTTGTCTAGTTGAACATGATACAGTTTTTTCACTCCGTATTTCGGGTGGGTCAGATTTCGTGCAAGGTCGCCATCATTTGTCAGCAACAACAAACCTGTGGTGTTTCTATCCAGTCTTCCTACCGGATAAACCCTTTCACGGCAGGCATTTTGAATCAGACCCATTACTGTTTTCCTCTCCTGGGGGTCGTCAGAGGTGGTGATATAATCCTTGGGCTTGTTCAATAGTATATAAACCTTTTTTTCGTTGGTGAGCTTTTGGGATCCGTACATTACAGAATCTCCGGGTTTCACCTGATATCCCATTTGTGTAACAATTTGTCCGTTAACCGTGATGGCCCCGTTTTCAAT
>CAZFOI010000006.1:0-15620 GCA_964520605.1 uncultured Bacteroidales bacterium | reverse complement strand
CCGTTGAAAACAGAAAAAAAGCCAAACAAATGGCTGGCATTGTAAACAATGGCATCGTCCAGGATTACCAGATTCTGGTCGGGTCCGCCTCCCCTTACATAAAACCCGCTGCTGCCTTCATTGCCCTTTTGAACTCCCGGTAACAGCTGTATTACCTTAAAAAGATCCTTTTCTCCCAAAAGGGCCGGGATGTTCCTTACCTGAAGAACGGGCAGATCAATACGCGACATTTGCACCGTCTGGCTGATTTTGTCAGCAGCAGCGGCGCGCACCTCAACTCCCTCAATATCTGCAGCCCTCACCATTTCCGCATCAAGACGCATGGCTCCATGCAAATCCAGGTTTAAGGAAAGGGTTTCATAGCCAACATAGGAAAACACCAGCACATGCTTTCCGGCTGGCAGGCTTATGGAATAAAACCCGTAATTATTGGAAATGGTTCCCAGTCTGGTTCCCTCAACCATTATGTTGGCACCTATCAGGGTTTCCCTGCTTCCTCTTTCATATACAAAACCACTAATGGTATGTCTGGGTGTGGCTTCCTGGGCTTTTGCACGGGCATTGCAGAAAAACAGCACGCCAAGCAAAAGTGCGAAGTAATAAGGAAAGGATTTCATGGTTGTCAGCAGTCTGTCGCTTTAAAGCAAAGATAAGTGATATGGGGATACAAAAAACCCCGGAGCTGGCGGATGCTCCGGGGCTACCAATCAACTAACCAAAACAACAACATGAAAATGACCCTAAGGTCAAAACGTCTTTCAAATATATAACTGAAATTGAAACAAAATGTTTTTCTGATAAAAAATATTTTTTAAAAGCCAACAAAAGTGTTTTATCCGACAGCCACCAGACACTCCCTAATTTTGTCCCATGTTCTGGATATGTCATGATCAAGGCCAACTGAAAACCGGATCAGACACTCAGACAAGCACATTTCCCGCTGCAAATCATCTGGTCCTTCACTGGAAGTACTCTTGCCTGAATTGCTGAACAGGGTTTTAAAATATCCAAGGCTTACAGCAAGGTAGCCAACACCGGCCAGCTGCATTTTCTCCATCAGCAGGGAAGCCCTTTCAGCCGTACCCAGATCAATGGCTATCATGCCGCCAAAGCCAAAATCAGGATGCATGATGCGCTTCATCAGCTCGTGCTGGGGATGGGATTTCAGACCGGGATAAATGGTTTTCAAACCATAAGCCTCAAACCTTTCCGCAAGAAACAGTCCGTTTCGGCTGTGTTGCTGCATCCGAATGTGCAAGGTGTGAAGGTTTTTATGAATGGCTGATGAACGCATGGGGTCCAGAACCGGCCCCAGCAGCATGGCCGAACCAGTATTGACATCGGCGAGCGCAACAATGAATGGTTCATCTGCACAGATGGCCCCGGCAACACAATCGTTCTTACCGTTAATAAACTTGGTCATGCTGTACAGGACAATATCAGCACCCAGTTTGGAAGGGGCAATCATCATCGGAGTAAATGTGTTGTCTACCAGAAGTTTGATGCCGTGTTTTTTTGATAAAGCTGAGAGCGCAGGAAGATCGGATATCTGCAGCATCGGATTGGTCATGGACTCAGTGTAAATCATTTTGGTTTCCGGCCTGATGGCCTTTTCTACCTGATCCAAACGGGTAATATCCACGAAACTTACACTGATATTAAATTTCTTGAGATAATTCGCCAGGAAGGCAAATGTACCGCCATAGGTAGTGATACTGGAAACAATATGGTCTCCGCTATTGCATAATTCAAGAATGGCGGTGGTAATGGCTCCCATACCTGAACCGGTTACCCACGCACTTTCTGTCCCTTCCATTGCGGCAAGCGCATCGGCCAGGTATTTGTTGCTCGGGTTCCAATGCCTGGAGTATAGAAAACATCCTTTTTGGTCCCCATGAAAGGTGTCTACCATGGTTTTGGCCTCCATGAAGGTATAGGTGGCCGAATCGGTTATGGACGGATTAACATCTCCGTATTCACCAAACTGAAGGAGGTCCTGAATGTGGGTTGCCGGATCGAATGCCATGATATTTTGTTTTATGGGGTTAATGTTTTGGTCTGCATCAATGCACTGAAAATGAAAGACGAGCCTGTGCAAAAATATGAATATTAATAAAATTGGCCTGCATTTTAACAAATATGTTAACACATTTTCATAATCAACTTATAATTTATCATGCATATATTGTATTTTTGGAAAAAATATAACAATTCCTTTCGAAAAGATGGAAAAAGGATTGAAAATTGACAGCACAGACCGCCAGATTCTCGAACTCCTGGCAACCAATGCCAGGATGTCGTTTCTGGAGGTCGCCAGGAAATGCGGCATCAGTGGTGCAGCCGTTCATCAAAGGGTTCAGAAACTTACGGACGCTCAGGTTATTGATGGGGCGCATCTGTTGCTCAACCCCAAAGGACTGGGATACCAGACCTGCGCATTTATCGGGATACAGGTAAATCTAAATGCCAGGGCCACCCATCAGCAGGTCTTCCAAAAGATTATGGAAATTCCCGAGATAGTCGAATGCCACCATATATCAGGCAAGTATTCCCTTTTTGTAAAGGTTTACACCAAAAACAACGAACACCTGAAAAAAATCATCGTAGAACACATTCAGGTTATTCCGGAAGTGACTGCCACAGAGACCTTCATTTCACTGGAAATGGGTTTTGACCGTCAATTGCCGATAAAGGAAGGGTATGTTTATCATTATGAATAATTTATAGCATCAACCAATATCCAAAAATCAACGCACTATGTTTACAGGAATCATTGAAACCATTGGCAGGGTCGTAAAAATTGAACGCGACCGTGGCAATATACACTTTACCATTGAAACGCCTGTGGCGGAAGAACTGAAAATAGACCAGAGTATCGCCCACGACGGTGTATGTCTTACTTCGGTTCACGTAGACAAGGAGAAGAAACAATATACCGTAACGGCCATTCAGGAGACCCTTGACAAAACCAATATGCGGACCTGGGAAGTTGGATACGAGGTTAACCTGGAAAGATGCATGAAAATAGATGGCCGCCTCGACGGGCATATAGTCCAGGGCCATGTGGATCAAACAGCTGTATGTACGGCCGTGGAAGAAACAGACGGAAGCTGGAAGTTCCATTTTGAATACGATCCGGGGCCGCGAAACATAACCGTGGAGAAAGGGTCAATCTCTGTAAACGGTGTCAGTCTTACCGTTGTAGACTCAGGGCCCAACACCTTTTCGGTTGCCATCATTCCCTATACCTATGATGTAACCAATTTTCACAATTTCAGAAAGGGAACGGTTGTTAACCTGGAGTTCGACATTATTGGCAAATACGTGGCGCGGCTTCTGGAACAGCATTTTCAGGCAAAAAAATAAATGGCCTGGCGATGGTGGTTCGCCGGGCCATCTTCCTGCTGCAAACAGTCTTTTATCAGGCCTGCTGCATAAAGGACTCAATTTCGCTGATGGTCTTGGGAATGGGCCGCCCCAGCACCCTGTAACCATCGGCCGTAACAAGTACGTCGTCTTCGATGCGAATGCCCCCGAAGCCCAGATAAGACTTTACTTTGGAGTAATCAATGAATTCCGCAAAACGGTTTTCTTTTTCCCATAACTCCGCAAGTGCCGGGATAAAATAAATTCCCGGCTCTACTGTAAGCACAAAACCCTGTTCAAGCCTGCGGCCAAGCCTTAGAAACGCCGTGCCGAATATGTCGGAGCGTTTGATTTCATTATCATATCCAACGTAATTTTCGCCCAGGTCTTCCATGTCGTGCACGTCCATGCCAAGCATATGCCCCAGGCCATGAGGGAAAAACAGGGCATGTGCTCCCTTGTTCACAGCTTCCTCCACATCACCCTTCATCAGGCCCAAAGATTTGAGTCCTGAGGCAATGGTTCTGGCGGCAATAAAATGAATGTCGCGGAAAGGAATTCCGGGTTTGATGGCCGCAATGGCATTCACCTGGGCATCCAAAACAATCTGGTATATTTCTGCCTGGCGGGCAGAGAATTTCCCACCAACCGGTATGGTGCGGGTATGATCGCTTGCATAATGCATCGGGGTTTCACATCCACCGTCTACCAGCAACAAATCTCCTGCCTCCAGGATATTGGAATGATCATGATTGTGAAGGGTTTCTCCCCTTCTGCTAAGTATCAATGGAAACGAGAGGGCGCCGCCACCAGAAATGGCAATACCCTCAACCACGCCCGCAATAACGCTTTCCCGGGCACCGGGTACGGCCATCTTCATGGCTGTTGTATGCATCAGCCATGCGGTTTCCATGGCCTTCTCCAATTCGGCAATTTCCATATCGTCCTTTACTGATCTCAGGGCCACAATGGCACGAATCAGCTCCTCTGAAGCCCCTGAGGCCTGCTCATCCGGGTGAATGCCTGTCAATTTCTCCAGAAGCAGTTTGTTCTCAGCCCGGTAAGGCGGCAGGAAATGTACCTTACGGCCCGACTTCAATGCTTCAGCCACCACATCAAACACTTTTGCGAAAGGAGCTGTGTGCTCAACCCCCACTGCGGCTGCCTTGTCCCTTACCAATGGCTGTGGCCCCATCCATATAATCCCATTGATGTCAACATCATTCCCGAAAAGATGGTCTGTTCCATTGTCCAGGTCAACAACACCCGCCATTTGCTGATGGTCGATGCCAAAGAAATACAGGAAATTACTATCCTGCCTGAAACGGTAAGTGTTTGCACGATAATTCATTGGCACATCCACATTTCCCAGGATCAGGGCAATGCCACCTTTGAGTTGATTGCGGAGTCCGTCCCTGCGTCTGATATACACTTCTTTTTGAAACATAATTATTTTGTTTTGGAATTCATAATTTCTTCAATCTCCTCTGCCTCAACAGGCACCGACGCGGTGAGATCAACGGGCCCGTCAAGGGTAATCAGGATATTGTTTTCTATTCTGACCCCTATCCCTTCTTCCCGAATATAGATTCCAGGTTCGCAGGAAAGCAGCATTCCCGGTTCGAAGCGCACAAAACGATGGCCTTCATCATGTACATCCAGGCCCATAAAATGCGAGGTTCCATGAGGAAAATATTTCTTAACTGCAGGATTGGACGGATCCTGATTCTCAATATCCTTTGCGCTTATCAGACCCAGGCCAAGCAGTTCTGCTTCCATAATCTTCATCACTTCTTTATGATAAGAGTCTATATGCTTGCCGGCTACCAGCAGGGAACGGGCCTGCTTCATGACGCGCAGACAGGCATTGTAAACTTCTTTCTGTCTCTTGGTAAAACGTCCGTTAACCGGCAGGGTACGGCTAAGGTCCCCGGCGTAATTGGCATATTCGGCACCGGTGTCTATCAGCAGCAGCTCTCCGTCCTGACAGACCTTGTTGTTTTCGATGTAATGCAATACACAGGCACTTGCCCCTGAGGCAATTATGGGATAGAAGGAATGACCGCTTGCCCTGTTCCGAATGTATTCGTGAATGATTTCAGCTTCAATTTCATATTCTGCAATCCCCGGTCTCACAAACTTAAGACACCTCATGAATGCTTTGGCCGTGATGTCAACTGCCCTGCTGATCAAATCAAGCTCTGTCTCAGATTTTACCAGTCTGAGTCGGGTAATCAGCGGGGTGGCCCTCATATACCGGTGCAGGGGGTACCTTTGTTTCAGATCCAGGGCAAACCTCAGGCTTCGGTAATTGAGCTCTCCCGCATATCTCGGGTTTTCTATGGTGTTCAGGTAAACATTCTCTGCATAGGCCATGGCTTCACGAAGCATTCCTTCAAAGGATGCCAGCCAGTGCACCGTTTGTATTCCGGATGCAGCCACGGCTTCCTCCTTGGTATATTTATGCCCTTCCCAGATGGCAATGTGTTCATTGGTTTCCAGAAGGAATAAAACCTCTCTCAGGGCAGGGTTCGGGCTGTCGGGGAAGAGCATCAGTATACTCTTTTCCTGGTCGATGCCTGTCAGGTAAAAAAAGTCGGGATTCTGGCGGAAAGGGAAAAACTGGTCCGAGCTTCGCGGCATGTCATCATTGGAATGGATGATGACCACCGACCCGGGTTCCAGCATGGACCGAAAGCGTTCTCTGTTCTGAACAAACAAACGGGAATCAATAGGTGGATACTTCATGGAAATGGGATTGATTGTCGATAGAAATACTTGATTGCTTGTTATTTAAAAACAATTCAAATAACCTGCAGGCTTGCAAAAACAATCCGATTGGCATACATTTGCTTCACCTGCGCCTGTTCTACAAAGTAACGTAATTTTTATCATATGAAGAAGTCTGGCTTTCGTCTGTCATCGCTGGGGTATAAATACATTATGGCTCTGGCCGGATTATTCCTGATGCTGTTCCTGTGCACCCACCTTCTCACAAACCTGCTGATGCTTACCGGAGACAGTACGTCTTTCGATAAGGCAGTTGAGTTTCTGAGCACCAACCCTCTGGTGAAAATCATGGAATATGGGCTGTTTGCAGGATTTATCATCCACATTCTGTTGGGTGTCATTCTCTGGGTAAGAAACAACAGGGCAAGGCCGGTTGCCTACCATGTCCCGCTGAAATCCGAAACATCTGCTTTTTCCAAATTTATGTTTCACACGGGTGTGATCATCTTTGTTTTCCTGGTTATTCATCTTGCCAATTTTTTCTTTGTAAGACTGGGCCTTGCGCCGGTTCCCGATTATGCCAGAGATTCACATGATTTTTATTCCATGGCCGTGGTTTTATTTAAAAACCCATGGTACAGTGCCATTTATCTGATATCATTCGTTTTTCTCGGGTTTCATCTCAAACACGCCTTTCAGTCGGCCTTCCAGTCACTTGGCGTTAATCATCCCAAATATACCCCGGCCATTAAGGCAATAGGAACAATCTATGCCATTGTCATAAGCATAGGTTATGCCATTATTCCGGTTTATTTTCTGTTCATTCATTCGTAATGGATGCTGTGTCCAATAAAGGTTTCATCCAACCGATCACGACAAAAAAACAAAAGCGATGAATATGCTTGATTCCAAAATACCAGCCGGTCCGCTTGCAGAAAAGTGGAGTAACCACAAAAACGCCCTTCGTCTGGTTAATCCGGCCAACAAAAAGAAACTGGAAATTATTGTTGTCGGCACAGGTCTGGCCGGTGCAGGAGCCGCCAGTGCTCTTGGGGAGCTGGGATATAATGTGAAAGTATTCTGTTTTCAGGATTCCCCCCGCAGGGCACATTCCGTTGCAGCCCAGGGAGGCATTAATGCAGCCAAAAACTACCGAAACGACGGAGACTCTGTTTACAGGCTGTTTCACGACATGATCAAGGGAGGGGATTACCGGGCACGCGAAGCCAATGTTTACCGTGCGGCTGAAGTCAGCAATCTGGTGATCGACCATTTCATTGCCATGGGAGTTCCATTTGCCAGGGACTATGGCGGAACTTTGGACACACGTTCATTCGGAGGGGTACAGGTGTCTCGTACATTCTATGCCAAGGGGCAGACCGGCCAGCAATGCCTGCTGGGAACCTACTCATCCCTTAACAGACAGATTGTCAAAGGAACGGTTAAAATGTATCCGCGCCGCGACATGCTCGATCTTGTAATTGTCGATGGCAAAGCCCGTGGCATCATTACCAGAAACCTGCTTACCGGTGAGATTGAACGGCATGCTGCACATGCAGTAGTGCTGGCAACCGGGGGTTATGGCACGGTGTATTACCTTTCTACCCTTGCCCTGGGCAGCAATGCAACGGCTGCATGGAGCGCCCACAAAAAAGGAGCACTTTTTGCCAACCCGAGCTTCATTCAGATACACCCCACCTCCATTCCGGTATTGAATGACTATCAGTGCAAGCTGACCCTTATGTCAGAATCGCTGAGAAACGACGGAAGGGTGTGGGTTCCCAAGAAACAGGGCGACAAAAGAAAAGCAAGCCAGATTCCCGAAGACGAAAGGGACTATTACCTTGAAAGGCGCTATCCGGCCTTTGGCAATCTGGTACCGCGAGATGTTGCCTCAAGGGCTGCCAAGGAGCGCTGTGACGCCGGATACGGCGTTGGCGACACCGGATTGTCAGTCTATCTGGACTTCAAGGATGCCATCGCAAAGCAGGGAAAAAAAGCCATAGAGGGCAAATACGGCAACCTTTTCGAAATGTATGAGAAAATTACCGGCGAGAATCCTTACGAAGAGCCCATGCGCATTTATCCGGCCGGGCATTACACCATGGGAGGTTTGTGGGTTGATTACAACCTTATGACCACCATTCCCGGCTTGTTCTCTATCGGGGAAAGCAATTTCTCAGACCATGGAGCCAACCGCCTGGGAGCGAGCTCTTTAATGCAATGCTCCGGGGATGGCTATTTTATTCTTCCATATACCATTACCGATTACCTGGCCGATGACATTCGAACCTCAAAAATCCAGACTGAACACGAGGCATTCGAACTTGCAGAGAAAGAAACCAGGGAAAGAATTGCCCGTTTGATGGCAGTGGGTGGAAAACAAACCGCTGCCTCATTCCACAAGAGACTGGGTAAGATTCTTTGGGACTATTGCGGAATGGTTCGCAATGCCGAAGGCCTGAAAAAGGGGATTGCCCTGCTTAATGAGCTGGAAGATGAATTTTGGAAAGAAGTGGCCGTTCCGGGTACTGACAAAGAGTTCAATCAGGAGTTGGAGAAAGCCCTTAAGGTTGCTGACTTTTTTGAAGTTGGCAGGCTTATGTGCCAGGATGCCCTGGATCGAAACGAATCCTGCGGAGCCCATTTCCGCGAAGAATACCAGACCGGACAGGGAGAAGCCCAACGCAACGATGCTGACTATGCCTATGTGGCTGCCTGGGAGTACAAAGGTCCCGGACAATCCTCTCAAATGCACAGGGAAGACCTGAAGTTCGAATTCGTTGAATTAAAGGAAAGAAGCTACAAGTAACCGCTAACAATGCTGTATCATGAATATCACATTAAAAATCTGGCGACAGAAAAATGCACAGGACAAAGGCAGGTTCGAAACCTACCCACTCAAGGACGTATCTCCGGAGATGTCCTTCCTGGAAATGCTTGATTATCTGAATGCCGGTCTGATTGCAGAAGGCAGGGAGCCGGTTGCTTTTGAACACGACTGCCGGGAAGGTATTTGCGGAAGCTGCGGATTGTTCATCAATGGACGCCCGCATGGGCCCATGCGGCATACCACCACCTGCGAGCTTCATTTGCGCGAATTCAGGGATGGAGAAACCATAGTTATTGAGCCATGGAGGGCCAGGGCCTTCCCTGTAATCAAAGACCTGGTTGTAGACAGGTCGGCCTTTGAAAAGGTAATGCATGCAGGCGGCTTCGTTAGTATTGACACCGGATCTGCTCCTGAAGCCAATAATATACCCATTAACAAAATCATTTCCGACAAAGCCTTTGATGCGGCTGTTTGCATCGGGTGTGGAGCTTGTGTTGCCGCCTGTAAAAACTCTTCTGCCATGTTGTACGTGGCAGCAAAAGTAGCCCAGTTTGCCATGCTTCCCCAGGGACGCACAGAAGGAAAACAACGGGTCATGGGGATGGTAAAAGCGATGGATGACGTTAACTTTGGCTTTTGCTCCAATACCTATGGATGTGAGTTCGACTGTCCAAAGGGAATTCCGGCAGAGTTTATTGCCAAAATGAACAGGGAATACCTCGCTGCCAGACTCAGCGAAACTGATTAAGCCTTAAAAGGCCTGCCTCCGCAATAATGGCGGATTTGTTTTCCTTTAGTTTGATGTTTCCCGGATAATGAAAATCAGGGAATTTGTGTGTTGTTGCAAAACATATTTATATATTTCGTACATTTGAGTGAATCTTTAAATTACTGAACCAAAATGTTCAAAATCATGGCAAATCAGAAACTTGATCCAAAACGCCTCGAAGAGGCGGCCAGCAAGTTACGGGCAATTGCCCATCCCATGCGGATTGCCATCATTGGTCTGCTCGAAAACAAAGAGCAAATGAATGTGACCGAAATCTATGAAGCCCTTCGCATTGAGCAAGCCTCTGCATCGCACCATCTGAACATCCTGAAAACCAAGGGTGTTCTCGACTCACGTCGCAGCGGAAAAAACACTTTCTACTACCTGAAGCATGAGGCACTCAGTCAGATGATCGATTGCCTTAACCGTTGCTACTAAACTAAGCAAATTTCAAACTGCAGGCTTTGCAGTCTGTTATTATGTTAAATGCCCTTCCTTAAATGCAACAAATGAATGTATATGTTGCTGTTTTTGGTATTTGGCCAGGTCAGTTTGGGTTTTACCAAGCCTGATTCTGAATTCCGGCTGGTGGATGCTTTCACAAAACCAGTCATCATAAATTAAATTTTTTTCACATTTTACAGACAACGAATTGTATTACATTTGATGTGATTTTCACATCAAACCAACAAGTTAATTATTACTAAAATGAAAAGAGCAGTTTTTGGTTTTTTGTTTACCGCCATATTCGCCAGCCTGGCCCTGGCACAGCATAACGGACCGTCTCTGAAATTTTCCAAGGAGATGCATGACTATGGAACCGTATTTGTAGACTCCATGCCCGACACAAGGCACACCATTGAGTTTACCAATTCCGGAACTTCTCCGCTTATTCTCAGCAATGTAACTGCCTGCTGCGGCACACAGGTAACCAGTTGGCCCAGAGAACCCATCACCCCGGGTGGGAAGGGCACCATTACCATACAATATTACCTGTCTCCCAGGCCCCAAAGAATCAGTCGCACGGTTACGGTTTTTTCAAACAGTGTTACAAACCCCACCGCCATATTCAGAATTATTGGCGATGTGGTAGAACGGTAAACCTTTAATGTAAAGATGAAGGTGGTGGTTTGGATTTCCCGGATACTTCTGGGCGTGGTATTTATTTTCTCAGGCTTTGTGAAAGCCATTGATCCCCTGGGTTCTACTTATAAATTTCAGGACTATTTCACGGCTTTCGGCATGGAGTGGCTGTCTCCGCTCGCCCTGGTTTTTTCCATTGCCCTGAGCAGTATTGAGTTTATAATAGGATTTGCCATTCTGCTTGGACTTAATACCCGTATCAGCAGTTGGGGAGGCTTGCTGTTTATGGTGTTCTTTACACCCCTTACCTTGTACATTGCATTGGGAGATCCGGTGCAGGATTGTGGCTGTTTTGGCGATGCCCTTATTATTAGCAACTGGGAAACCTTTTATAAGAACATCTTCATTCTGGCGGCTGCTTTGGTGGTTTTCCTGTATCGCATGAAAATTCCACCCCTGATCTCTAAAAAAGCCGACAATTTGCTTATTGTTGTCTTTTCTGTCCTTATTCTGGGTGTTTCTGTTTATAGTCTGCGTAATCTGCCGCTTATTGATTTCAGACCCTGGAAAAAAGGCAACAATGTGGCTGAGATGCTAAGACCCGCTCCGGAAGTGGCTGAAATCTTTCTATTGTTTGAAAACCAGGAAACAGGAGAAGTCAAAGAGTACCCGGTTTCAGATTATCCCTGGGATGACCCTGAGTGGAATGCTGTCTGGAAATATAAGGATCAACGCAGGGAGATCATCCAGCCTGCCAAGGATGCGCCCATCAGCAATTTCTTTGTTCAGGATTATATGGGCTACGATATTACCGATGCCCTGATTGCCCATCCCGGATATCAACTGATTGTGGTGGCTTATGACCTTGGCAAGACCAATAGCCGCGCATTTGTAAGAAGAATCAATCCATTGGCAGCTCAGGCGGCTTCTTTGGGGATTCCTCTGGTGGTACTTACTGCTTCGTCCTGGGAGGACATTGAAGCATTCAGGCATGAAAATCAAACCCCCTATCCCTTTTACCAATCGGGAGAAATTGCCCTTAAAACCATCATTCGTTCGAATCCCGGTCTATTGCTTATGGAAAGTGGTGTGGTAGTGGATAAGTGGGCACACCGCAATATTCCTTCAGCGGATCAGCTGGTAAAATAACATTTACCGGGTGTTTCTGCGCGACTGAAAAAATGCCGTGAGCAATCCGGCTGACTCATCTGCCAACACACCTGATTTAACAAGGGTTTTGGGGTGCAACAAACGATCCTTTATCAGGGTGAATCCCTGCTTGGGGTCAGAGGCTCCATAAACCAGCCCTTGCAGTTGTGCCCACTTCAGGGCTCCGGCGCACATCACACAAGGTTCCAGGCTTACATAAAGGGTACAGTCTGTAAGGTATTTGCCACCTAAAGATGCAGCAGCTGAGGTTATGGCCTGCATCTCTGCATGCGCCGTTACATCGGTAAGACGTTCCGTGAGATTGTGTGCCCGGGCAATCACACGTCCGGAGCAAACTATCACCGCCCCTACCGGCACCTCCCCAAGTTCAAACGCCATGGCAGCCTCTTTCAGCGCCAGCCCCATATAGTATTCATCCGTGTTTTGCATTACTCCCATAATCGATCCCTGATAATAACGGATACCCTTTCCCTGATATCTTCCAATAGCCATTTTGGGGCCGAGGTGGCTCCCGTTATCCCGATAAGCCGGCTATCAGAAAACCAGTCAGGGCGAATTTCGTCTACACTGCTGACAAAATAAGAGCGGACTTGCACCTTTAAACAGCAGGAATAAAGTTCCCTTGCATTGGAAGATTGATGGCCTCCTGCAAAGACAATCGTATCGTTTCTGCCTGCAAACTGCTTCAGCAGGGGAATACGGTCACTGACCCTTTTGCATATGGACTTGCTGGCCCTGACATTGATACCGGCATTTTCGAGGCGATTTTTCACTCTGTCAAAACCATCTGCGGAAGCGGTTGTCTGACTAAAAAGCCAAAGCTCTTTTGGCAGTTCATTCATATCCAGATCCGCAACATCTTCAACCACCAAAACCCTGTCTTTTGTCTGTGCTGCCAGGCCAACCACCTCAGGATGGCCCTTCTTTCCGTATATCAGGATAAAATGCCCCTGCCTGTTAGCCACCCTGATTTTTTGCTGTAGTTTTAAGACTACAGGACACGTGCCATCAATCAGTCGAATCCGGTGTGTATTTGCCAGATCATAAGAAGAAGGAGGCTCTCCATGGGCCCTAAACAACAGGGTTTTCCCGGAAATATCAGACAGGTCGTCAATTTGGATGGTTTTCAGACCCAATTGATTCAGTCGTTGGGATTCCGATTCATTATGAACCATATCTCCCAGACAATAGACCTCTCCACCCAGGGATAGTTCTTTCTCGGCAAGCGCAATTGCTCTTGCCACGCCAAAACAGAAACCCGCTGAGGCATCGGTTTCAATTATCGGGCTGTCGGAATCCATGCCGCAAAAATACTTATTTAATCCAACCGAGGTGGTTGCGGATGATGCATTTGATAAGCAGTACAAGTTTTACCCTGTCGTCTACCCTGATGCGGGATTGAATCAGTGAGGAGGAAGAATGCCGGGAAATCTTACCCAGCAGTTCAAGATAATACCGGTAAGCCAGATAAACCCCCAGCCTGGCCTTCTTGTCCAAAGACCTGATTCCCTTTAAAGCATCATCAAAATCTGCTTTTATGTCCTTTTCTATCTCCTTTTTAACTTTATCATCAAAACCGTCAAAATCTACTTCGGGAAAGTAAACCCTTCCCCTTTCATAAAGGTCTGATTTCATGTCTCGCAAAAAGTTTACTTTTTGAAAGGCTTCACCCAACTTTCTGGCAGACGGCAGCAATCGTTGATACTCCTGTTCCTTGCCGTAACAGAAAACCTTCAGGCACATCAGGCCAACAACTTCTGCTGAGCCGTAAATGTATTTTTGATATTCCTTTGCCGTATAAGCCTTCTTTTCAAGATCCATTTCCATGCTTTCAAGAAACGCATCGATAAGGTCCCTGTCTATGGCGTATTTGTTCACCACCCATTGAAACGAATGCAGGATGGGATTGGTGCTCAGGCCCAGTTCAATGGCCTGGTATGTTTGCTCCCTGAAAGTATTAAGCAACCAACGCCTGTCATGATTGTGAAAGGTGTCAACAATTTCGTCAGCAAACCTGACAAATCCATAAATGGCATATACAGCCGGCCTGAACTCCCTCCCAAGAACCCTTACCCCGAGAGAGAAGGAAGTGCTGTAATTTCGGGTGGTTTTGATGCTGCAATCAAGCGCATTAGATGTGTAGAGATCCATAGGTTTTTTCAATTCGTTGAACAACCAATCCTGAACTGATTACCGCCATGGGCAAACCGGTACCCGGAACTGTGGAGGCACCTACGTAAAACACATTACGAAACACTTCATCAATATTCCCCGGCCGGAATCCCCCGATCTGATTCAGGCCATGTCCCAGACCAAGGCCACTCCCCTTGTAAAGATTAAAAGAATCCCGCCAGTCTTCAGGAGTCAGTATGGTTTTGGACACCACATGCTTTTGAAGGTCCACTCCAATCCTGGCTGAAAAGTCATTCAGAATATTATCAGCCAGGGCCTCCCTGTCCGACCAATCGGGCTTAAACCTTAAATCAGGAACCGGACACAGAATAAATACAGCCTCGCATCCTTCAGGAGCCGCTTCCGGGTCGGATTTGGAAACCACGTTCACATAGTAATATGGCTGATCCAGTTTTATGGCGTTTTTAAAAATCTTGCCGGAATACTCCTTAAAGTTGCTGCCCAGAAAATAATTATGCAATGGAATATCGCCCAACTTGGTGTCCAGACCAAGGTACATGGTATAAGGAGCCAGGGTCCACTGCATATTGTCCATGCGCTTCTCACTGAATTTGGGGCGTTGGAATATTTTGTGACGAAACCAGGCCGCATCTGCATTTACCACAAACAAATCCGCATCCCAGGTTTTGCCATGCTGGTCAACCATGGATGCAAGCCAGTCCCCGTTTTGTCTGAACTCAGTTATCTCTGTATTGAAGTGTACCGGAATTCCGGCCTTATCAAGCTCCTTTTTAAGTCCTTCCACAATCTTGTACATTCCGCCGGCCACATTGTGATACCCGTCATGCACCAGTTCTGTGTACGAAAGTATGGTATAAATGGCGGGGGTGTCGAAAGGGGTTGCGCCCAGAAAAAAGGCAACAAGGGAGAAAATTTCCTTTACCTCCCTGGATTCAAAATGCCGCTCCATTTCGCTCCACACACTGCGCATCAGCTTTGGTGCATGCCGTATGGGAACCTTAACCAGGGTAAGCAGATAGTCCCAAATGGAATCATAATTCCGCTTCAGGACAAGATATTCCGTATCATGAAAAAACTTTCCGGCATTGGCCAGGAAGGCATCCATTTTTCTTCTGAAGTCCGGTTCTACTTCAGCGAACTCTTCAGCCAGGCGGTCCATGTCTCTAAAAATCCTGAATTTTCTGCCCGTATCCCTAAAATGCACCGTGTACAGCACATCCAGTTCGCGAAATTCAAACGGCATTTCCCTGAGTCTGGCGTCCTCAAAAAACTCCTTGAACTCATAGGTCATGGAGAAAAAGGTGGGACCCAGGTCAAAGGTAAAACCATCCTTTTTTAACTGGTTCAGACGACCTCCGGCCTGATGGTATTTCTCTACCATTTCCACCCTGTATCCCCTTCTCGACAGACGCAGGGCTGTGGTAATGGCTCCCAGTCCGCTTCCAACTATCAGTACTTTTTTCATATCCCAGGTTTGACATTATACCGTCTGAATTTCATTGCATACCTACAGAC
>CAZFOI010000005.1:0-16297 GCA_964520605.1 uncultured Bacteroidales bacterium | reverse complement strand
TAAACCCCTTGGGAAAGACAGGCTTCATCCCTGCCTCCGGTCCACACCTGTTGTCCTTTTTTGCCCACTATGGTGGCCGTACCGGTGTCCTGGCAGTATGGGAGCATGCCCTTGGCAGAAATCTCAGCATTTCGAAGGAGCGTAAGGGCCACGTATTTGTCATTTTCGCTTGCTTCGGGATCTTTAAGTATCTCCGCAAGCTGCTGTATGTGTTCCGTCCGCAGCAAAAAAGCGGCATCACGCAAGGCAACCCGGGCCAAAAGGGTTAATCCTTCCGGCTCTATCTTAAGTACGGGTTGTCCGAAACATTCTGCCACCGATACGTGTTTGGAAGTTAACAGATAATACGCTGTCTTGTCCTCCCCTAAAGGGAAGGGCGGCTGGTAGTGGAAATCGGGTGTTGACATAATACCAGGTTTTTGTTTGTGGGAATGAATGAGGCTAATCCCGGTAAATATAAAGGTTTTAT
Source organism: uncultured Bacteroidales bacterium (assembly GCA_964520605.1). Taxonomy (GTDB): domain Bacteria; phylum Bacteroidota; class Bacteroidia; order Bacteroidales; family UBA7960; genus CAZFOI01. Next base: position 15,828 of record CAZFOI010000005.1, on the reverse strand, counting down.
CCTATCTTTGCAATTATGGAATCCAACCGACAAAAGAAAATTTCAAGACTTCTCCAGAAAGACCTCGGAGAAATATTACAGATAAACGGCAAGGAATGGTTTCCCGGGGCACTGATAACCGTTACCAAGGTATATGTGTCTGCAGATCTTTCGATAGCCAGGGTATACCTGAGCGTATTTGGGAAAGATCCGGGTGATGTTAAAGCCCAGGCAGACACCATGAGCCGGGAAATTCGCAGACTGCTTGGTTTGCGTGTCAAAAACCAATTGCGGCATATTCCCGAACTGCGGTTTTTCGTTGATGACAGCCTGGATTATATTGAAAACATCGAACGCCTGTTAAAGCAATAAGTTGCCATGCATTATGATCCCATCAAAAAATTCCTTGGGGGAGTGTTCGGCCGGCATCCTTTGCTGAACCGCTTGTTTTTTGTTTTGCTCGACGTTTTATTGCTTCGCACCTGGCATGTGCACCGCGAACTACAGATCTTTTTCAGAAAACGCAAAGGCCGCTCGCCCATAATGGTACTCGATGCAGGCAGCGGATTTGGCCAGTATTCATGGTATATCTCGCGGCGTTTCAAACAGGCCGATGTGTTCGGGATTGACATCAAAGAAGAAGAAATTGACAATTGCACCCGGCTATTCAGTTACTATGGCATTCCCAATGCCCGCTTTGGCATAGAAGACCTCACCACCTTTTCCCATCCGGGGTCTTACGATTTGATACTGTCTGTTGATGTCATGGAACACATTGAAGATGACCTGGGTGTTTTTAAAAACTTCGCCCTGTCACTTAAACCAGGCGGAAAACTCCTGATCAGCACCCCTTCTGACAAAGGCGGGAGCGATGTTCATCACGAGCAGGACAATTCCTTCATTGGTGAGCATGTGCGGGATGGCTATTCCATTAAGGACATTTCAGATAAACTTACCGCTGCAGGTTTTACTAACATAAGGGCCAGATACACTTACGGCAGGCCTGGTTCACTGGCATGGAAGGCAAGCATGAAACTTCCCGTTAAAATGCTTGCTTATACCAAACTAAGTTTGCTTGTTTTGCCGTTTTATTACCTGCTTACCATGCCTTTTGTTCTGTTGTTGCATTTTGCCGATGTTCGCATGACCCACCACAGCGGAACCGGCCTGCTTGTAAGCGCTGAAAAACCAGCATGAAGTTTCCCTTATATATTGCCCTGAGGTATTTGTTTGCGAAGAAATCGCACAATGCCATCAACATAATCACCGCCATCTCAGCCACCGGTGTTATGGTGGGTGCTATGTCTCTGGTCATCGTATTGTCTGTTTTCAATGGATTGGAACGCCTTATTCTTTCCCTTTTCAATGCTTTTCATCCGGATTTGGAAATACGCATTGTGGAAGGCAGGGCGTTTCATGCCGAAGACCTTCCCCTGGATGCATTATCAAAGATTCCCGGCATATATGTTATGGGGCAGGTGCTGGAGGAGACCGCCTTGATTACTTATCGCAACAAACAGCAATTGATAACCATGAGGGGTGTTTGCGAAAATTATGGCCGAATTACCGGCATTGATACCCTGATGACCGAAGGGGTCTATTTTCAAGGAAACAATGACAACCAACTTATTATGGGATTGGGTGTGGCCATGACGCTGAACGCCCCGCTGGATGATTTTATGAATCCCATGGTGCTGTATGTTCCGAGACGCGGAAGGATAGGCATGATGAATCCGGCCCAGGCATTTGTCTCTGAATCGGCATATCCCGCGGGCGTTTTTTCTGTACATGCTGATTACGATGCAGAGTATGTTCTTGTTCCGATAGAACTCGCACGACGGCTTACCGCAAGACCAGGCGGAATCAGCATGCTGGCGTTGAAACTCGATGGGACAGTAACTGCCGCAGAAGTACAAAGAGAAGTGGAAAACGCATTGGGAGGGGCATTCTCTGTAAAAAGCCGCATACAACAACAGGAGTTCCTTTACAAAATCATGCAATCTGAAAAAACCGTAATATTTCTCATCCTTTCGTTCATATTGCTTATTGCAGCGTTTAACATAATCGGCTCCCTTACCATGCTGGTTATCGAAAAACAAAAAGACATAGGGATTCTGCACGGGATGGGGGCAAGCAGAAAAACCATACAGCAGGTGTTCATGCTGCAGGGGGTACTGATAAGTTCAGGTGGTGCCATGGCCGGGATTCTTCTCGGCGTAATTGTTTGCGCTCTCCAAATGCACTTTGGCATCATCGGCATTCAGGCAGAGGGTCAGTTTATTGTTGATGCCTATCCGGTATGGATCAAGGGGACTGACCTGCTGCTTACCGCAGCAACGGTTATCTGCATCGGACTCCTGGCCTCCCTGATGCCATTGCGGTTTATACCCGGACTTCCTGCCAGAAACATGTCAAAATGAATTTGGCAAAAAAGCACTGTTTTCTTAACTTTACTGGTTAGGCCTGCAAGGCTGGCAAAATGTTGAATCATTCAGGCATGCTGTATACGGGTAACATAAAAAGACTGTTTGTCCTATTGGTTTTTATAGGCTTTGCATGGTCATCTGCAGCCCAAACGCACAGCATTTCACTTAACAATAAGGAATCGGGAACAAGACTGAAGTATGAGTCCGATGAGTCAATTCGCTTAAGCATTGGTATCCCGGCTCTGGACCTGATTGAGATAAAAACACCCCAGGGATATTTTACCAAGCCCCGAATTGGTGAAGGGCATTACATTGGCCTTCCCGGACATCCCGGCTTGCCGGCAATGAATTACCTTGTCGACATGCCTTATGGAACAACTCCGGAAATCATTATTCACAGCCACACCATTGAGGAAATATACCTGTCTGAGGAAGCCCGCCCCGGCCATCCCTTGTATCCGGTTCAGCCATCGCGCTTAAAGAAAGAAAGTCCTGACCAGGAAGAATTCCTGTTTAACGAAAATGCCTATCAGAAATCCGGCTTTATTTCCCATGAGCCGGCAACGATTGAGCCTCTGGGAACACTCAGGAACATAAACATTGCCCGCCTTACCATCGCACCGGTAAGCTACGATCCTTCCAGAGGGGTGCTTCAGATAATCAATAACATCGACATTGAAATACGTTTTCATGGGGGAAACAAAATGCAGGAAGAACAGATTGCTGCCCAAAGGCATTCTCCTTTTTTCGAAGTTCTGCATCAGCAGGTAATCAATCCGCAGCGTCAGAAAAGATTTCAAAAGGCCATTCCTGAGTTGCCCCGCGTACCCGTTCGCATGCTGCTGATTTCACATCCGGAGTTCAGGGAAACCCTTGCCCCGTTTATTAAGTGGCAAAACCAAAAGGGAATCAGCGTATTCGAAGCATATACCAACGAGATTGGGAGCACAGCCCCACTGATCCAGAACTTCATCCGAAACGTGTTTTACACCAGCACCCCGGAAAACCCCGCTCCCACATTTCTGGTTCTTGTGGGAGATACCGAAAAACTTCCTGCATCCGGCATCGGAATCGACACGAAGCAGGTCACAGACCTCTATTATGCCTCTGTAGACGGCGACTATTTTCCGGACATGTACTATGCCCGTTTGTCGGCCAGAAACAATCAGGAGTTGAAAAACCAGATTGACAAAATACTGTTTTATCAGCAGTATCAGTTCAGCGATCCTTCGTTTCTGAATGATGTTACACTGATCGCCGGCTTTGATCATAACTGGAGCCAGCCCATACTGCAGCCAACTGTTACATACGCCACTCAGAATCATTATAATGCAGCGAATGGTTTTCGCAACGTAAACCAATATCTGTCTAATTATCTGGGAAGCTACAGCGATAGCAGCATATCCGTCAGCTTCATAAACTACACCGGCCATTGCCTGCCAACAGCCTGGTCTGACCCATCCCTCGCCGTGGCAAACATTTACCAGATGACCAATACGGGAAGATACCCCCTTGCCATTGGCAACTGCTGCCAAAGTGCCCTGTTCAGCCATCCTGAAAGTCTTGCAGAAGCATGGATGCGCGTACCGGAACGAGGTGCGGTTGCCTATATAGGTTCTGCCCCTGACACCCATTGGTTCGAAGATTTTTACTGGTCGGTGGGCGCATTCCCCATCATTGGAAACAATTCAGGATATGTGCCCTCGCGGGCTGAAACAACCATGGGCGCATACGATGCAGCATTCGAGCTGGATCATATCCCCGTGGCAGCCATCAAGGTAGAAGGCAATCTGGCCATTACCCAGGCCAATATAATGGGATACCAGGCACACTCCAATGTCAGATGGTATTGTGAAGGATATCACACATTCGGTGATCCATCCACCCAGATATATTTCGGACAACCATTGCCAAACCCGGTTGCCCACATCCCCGTATTCCCATCCGGTTCTGGCAGCTTCAGAATAGAGGCTTACCCCGGATCATATGCCGCCCTGTCAGTTAACGGACAATTGCTTGGGGTGGGTATGGTTCCAGATAACGGGGTGGTATATGTCCCTGTATCACAATCTGTTAACGAGGGTGTCGTTCGGATTGTTGTCACCAGGCAAGGCCATGTTCCGTATATTCATGACATTGCGGTTGCTTCACTTCAGGAATCATATGTTATCCTTGATGCCTTCTCCATAGAAGATGTTCTGGGAAACAACAACGGCATAGCCGAGTATGGTGAAACCATTTCTCTCGATGTAACGCTTGTAAATATTGGCCAGACCCCGTCAGGAGAACTCATTGCCCGGATTGAAGGGACAGATCCCTATGTAACGGTTCTTAATCCCGAAGCCATGGTTGGCTTTCCGGCTATAGGAACACTTCCCGGTGAAAACCGGGCCGAAATAAAAAACGCATTCAATCTTCAGATTTCTCATTCGGTTCCCGATGAACACAGGGCCATTTTTCGGGTAGTGGTTTCTGATGGGCAGCAGCAGTGGCATTCCGACCTAAGGCTGTTTGTTTTTGCCCCCCAACTTTCGGGAAGTCCTGATTTTGTTATTGACGATACCCTGGCAACCAATCCCAATGGGAGGCTGGATCCCGGAGAAACCGTCAGGCTGCAGTTCGAGATTAAAAACACCGGAAGCGCAGGTACAGGCAATTTCAGGGCAAAGCTTCATGCCAATTCGCCTTATCTAACCATTATGGAAGACCTGGTGGAAGTCCCGGATCTTCTGCCAGGCGAAGCCAGGCAGGTTTCCTTTGTAGTAAAAGCCAATGCGTCTGTGGTTGGTCATGCCATGGTTCAGCTCGAAGTACGTTATGACAAACGTCCGGAAACGATTGTTTCAGAACTCATTATCGGGTTTGCCCCTGAGCTTCAAATCGGCAATGGAAATGTTGCATCCAGTCATTTTCCATTTTACAATCTATATCGGGCAAACAAAACCCAGATACTGATTTTATCTGATGAATTGGGCCCGGGTAAAAAGACCATACGAGAAATCGGGATGAATCTTGTCAGGTTGGCAAATCAGTATACCCATCTGCCAAATTTTACCATCAGAATGGGATACACCCATGCTTCATCGATCAATGAGTCATATCTGAGTCTGAGCAACCCCAAAACAGTATTTTCCTCTGAATCATTCGCCATGCCAAGTCAGACGGGATGGTATACCTGGCAGATAGACCCGTTCGAATACAAGGGTACAGACAACCTTGTGATAGAGATAATTTGGGGCAGGACCGGTGGTTGGACACAGGTGTTTTACCAGGTTGCTTCCACGCCCAATCCTGGCAAGCTGGATGGCTATGGTTATTCTGACCTGCTGAACGTGCCGGATTTTTCCGGGTCTTCAAACCTAAGACCCAATATCCGTTTTGGCTTTATTTCGCCCCTGCCAGCCCCGGAACAGCAGGTTTTGTTTTACGTAAGAACACCCCAGGGAGTACCGGTGAACAGGATTGACCTCAGGGTGGGATCCCTTGTGGCCACAACCAATACCAATGGTCTTGCTCGTTTCGATTTACTTCCCGGACAATATGCATACGATGCTTTTTCATCCGGCATTCGATTTTTAAGCAATCAGTTGTTTGAAGTAAGCAGCAGTGCAAAAACCATAGAAATCGTGGTAGACGGGTTCTTTGATGTCCGCTTTTTTGTGCGGAACATTTACGACCAGGAGGTTCAGGACGCCGTTATCAGTCTTTATGGAAATAAATTGGGGGAAGGCGTTTACGAGATACGAAATCTTCCTCCAGGCATTTATTCTTATGCCGTTTCACGTCAGAATTATTTCGATTATCACGGCACATTTACCATAAGCAATGCCAACCTTGATATACCGATAACCCTGATTCCGGATAATACAGGTGTGCCACAAACAGAGATGATCCCCCCAATATCCGTTTACCCGAATCCCGCATCAAACTATGTTGTCACGGAGGTTTATGCTGCTGCAGGCCTGATCACCTGGAAGATTCTAAATCAGGCAGGTCAGCTAATGATTTCACGGGTAACTGACCATGGGGGAGGCAAGGCATCCATGAAGTTTCAACTCGAGCACCTTCCCGCAGGCCTCTATTTCATTCAAACATCAAGCCGGGAAGGCACCAGGGTGAACAAGCTCATTATTGGAAATTAACTAGCGAATCCTTGCCTGAAAACGAGTTTCAAACGCAGCGGCAAGTTTTTCCATAACTGCGTCAATTTCCCGGTCGGTAAGCGTGCGCTCTGCATCCTGCAATACAAAGCTCAATGCATAGGACTTTTTATCCCGGCCCAGTTTGTCGTCCTGGTACACGTCAAAAATCCCCACCTTTTTAAGCAGTTTGTTCTCTGTCTGGTAAGCCAGCATTTCCAATTCCGCAAACGCAATATCACGGGGCAAAAGCAGGGCCAGGTCCCTTCTGACTTCCGGATGACGGGGAATGTCTCTGTAGGAGATACCGGAGCCCGGGTTTAACTGCATCAATCTTTCCCACTCAATTACTGCATAATAAACAGGCTGTTTTATATCGAAGCGGCTTGTCAGGCCATCTGAAAGCAGACCAAAACTGGCAATGGGTATGTTATCAATGGACAGGTCCTGTCCAAATGCAAAGAATGGATTGTTTTCATGACCAAGCGCGCCATTGATGCTTTTACGCAGTCCCAATCGCTCCAGGACAAGCTCAACAGTTGCCTTGCAGTCAAATATTCCCAAATCGTTGCGGGCTTCTTTCCAGGACTCCGGCTGATTTTTCCCGGTCAGGAAAATGGCCAGCTGCATGCGCTCACCATAGGCATCCAGGGCAGCACTCGGGTTGTCTTCGACTTTTTTGAAATATATATTGCCAAATTCGAAAAGCTGCATGTCTGCCGTCTTTCGGTTCTGATTGTAGGCGATTGTTTCCAGGCCGCCAAACAACAGGCTCTGCCTTAAAACGTTCAGATCCTGGCTAAGCGGATTCAGTATGGCAACCGATCTCCCGGGATCAAAAGCCGGAGGTTCAAAATATGTTGAACGGGTAAGAGAATTGTTCATTATTTCCGAAAACCCCCTGGAAACCAGCATGTCGGAAACAATATTCTGAAGTTTTTCCTTATCGGGTTTGGGAGACAGCACGATAGAAGAGTACAGCCTGTCTGGCAATTCAATGTTGTTGTATCCGTAAATCCGAAGTACTTCTTCAACCACATCGGCTTCACGCAAAACATCTACCCTGTAAGGAGGAACAATAAGTCTGACACTTCCGTTGGTATGCTGTTGTACTGAAAAATCCAGATCCTGAAGTATGCCAATCATTTCATTATCCCCAATGGATTTCCCCATGAGCGTTCTGGCCTTGTCAAAATGAAACACTACCTCTGCCGGAAGTACGGGTTGGGGGTATACATCAACCACATCACTGGAAACGACACCGCCGGCAATCTCGCATATCAGCATGGCTGCTCTTTTAAGTGCCGGAATGACCATATCCGGGTCGGAACCCCTTTCAAACCGGAACGAAGCATCTGTCTTAATGGCATGGTGATTGGACGAGCGCCTGATATGCCGGGGATCAAAGCATGCGCTTTCCAGAAAGATATCGGTGGTTTTTTCTGTAACCCCGGAATGCAGACCCCCGAGAATACCCGCCATACACATACTTTCTTTTGCATTGCAAATCATCAGGTCTTCTCCTGTAAGGATTCGGTTTTGTGCATCAAGGGTTACGAATTCTGTTCCTTTGCCTGGTTTTCGAACCACTACTTCCTGTCCCTGAATGGCGGCAGCATCAAAGGCATGCAATGGCTGCCCAAGTTCATGCAGAACATAATTGGTTATGTCAACCACATTGTTGATCGGTTTCTGCCCTATTGCCATCAGGCGGTCTTTCAGCCATCGGGGAGATTCCTGAACCCTGACACCGCGTATGGTAAGTCCGCTATATCTTGTGCAGGCCTCGGGTGACTGAATTGTTACGGGAATATGAAGGGTTTTATCTGAAACCGAAAAGCGGCTAAGATCCGGAAAATCAACGGATGCATGCCTGTTGCCTGACCGATGATTCAAAACGGCCACCACATCCCTGGCAACACCCAGATGAGATGCTGCATCAATGCGATTGGGGGTGAGCCCGATGGTAAAAACCCAATCGTCCTCAAATCCCAGATATGCGGCAGCAGGAGTACCCGGAACGGCATCCCCGGGCAAAACCATTATGCCATCGTGAGAAGTGCCAAGGCCCAGCTCATCCTCTGCACATATCATACCCCTGGAAATCTGGCCCCGGATTTTGGCCTCCTTGATTTCAAAAGATCCTTTTTCGGTGTGAAGGGTGGTTCCCACGGTAGCCACCAGCACCTTTTGACCGGTTCTTACGTTGGGGGCACCACAAACAATCTGCAAATCTTCATCCTTTCCAATGCCAACCCTTGTAAGACTCAGGCGATCGGCATCCGGATGTTTCTCGCAATGCAGCACATGGCCAACGAAGACCCCTTTGAGCCCTCCCTTAACCGGTTCAAAATGCTCCAAAGACTCTACTTCGAGTCCCGTATCCGTGAGCAGTACGGCAAGTTCCTGCGGACTCAGATCGAAGCGAGCCAGCTCCTTTAACCAACGGTAAGAAATATTCATCTGAGTTCAAATTGACCGCGCCAAATCTCCTGATTGCGATAAAACACCCGGAGTTGATGTTGTCCTTTTTCAAAACCGGACAGGTGTTCGAGAACAGCGCAGTATTCTTTTTGTTCGATATTGTATTGGATGGATTCCGTTAAACTAACCGGTTCGCTGACCCCCCCCAGAAGCAGTGGTTCGTTGTTGGTTCCTGAAAGAACATAGCCATCAGGGCCGGTTAATTGAAAATAAAAATGATGCTCGGCACCTGCAAGGACATTCTCGGCAATTTCAAGACAAATACGCAATCTGTCAGCCCTTCTTATCCTCAGGGTTTCCCTGACACCACGCGAAGTTGTGACAAGGGGAAACACCGTAATGCCTGTTACACGCAACATTGATCCGGCATCTAACTGTCCTGAAAGACGAAGATTCTCCTTTTCAAGTTGAGCCCGCATGTTATTGGCTTCCCCAATAACCTGTTTAAGTTGGGTGTTCTCCTGCTTGAGGCTCTCATTGAGCGCCAGCAGTTCTTCCGCCTGCTTCAGGTGCACATCGAATTGCTCGGTAAGGGCTTCAACCTGCTGCTTATACGCGGCCAACTGGCCACTGTCCCGGCTTATTCTGGATCTAAGGCTCCTGATCAGACCGGCCTGCTGATTAAACTCCTCACGGAGTTCTTCACATTCGGCACTCAGGTGCACATAGGCTGCCTCCAGGGAATCGAGCTGGGTAATCAATAATGCCCTCTCTGTGTCCAGAATCTCATTTTGCAGCACAACCTGCTGTTTTTGTTCTCTTTCTATGGCTGCCCTGCGAAGGAGCAACCCGATAGCTACTGCCATGATTATCACCAGGGCCAGCAGATAGACAGCAGGGGGTTGCAAAAATGCTGATTTGTTGCTCATGATTAATGATTTTTAAGGGTGCAAATTACCGTTTTTTTACGTTAACTCAAAACCCTGAAGGGAAAACCCTTCCAATTCCTTATCGCAGCACCAGCGATGTCTCTGCCAGCTTCATCTCATCAGAGAATAAAGAAATCAGATACGAGCCAGGCGCAAAATCGCCCAGGCGCTGCCAGTACAGGCATTTTGAAACACTTTCGCCCTGAAAATCGACAGTTCCCTTTACAGAGAATTGCAATACATCATTGCCTGAAACAAATGCGTATTCATCTGAATCTGATATGCGCAAAATGGCATTATCAGGTCCGGCAATCCTTATATAAAAAGTATGAGGACCCCTGGGGGCAATAGGATTCTCAGCTATTGTAAAACAGATTTTGATCTGTTCCGCGCGAGAGGCCCTGTCGGTTTCCTCCTCCCTGTCGCGACCTCTGAGTCTTACGGCAGAAGCCGATATTCCTGCCGCACGCAGTGCAGCAGCGAGTTCCACCTTGGTTTCAAGTCTTTCTTTATCCTGGGCAAGGGCTGTAGAGCGAGCGGTTACCTGTCTGATCTCCTCTTTGATCTGCACATTCTCTGCCCTGAGGACCTGGTTAACGGTCACAAGACTGTCAATTTCCCTGACATAGTTTTGGGTTATTTCCCTGAGTCCGTTCAATTGTCTGCGAATGCGGTTATAGTCTGCCGAGCGCGCAATCAATTGTTGAATCTCTTTGGCATTGGCCTGAATGATGCTGTCTTTGTCTGCAAGGATGCTGTCGTATTCAAGTTTAACCATATTGTATTCTGCAAGAACCGAGTCAAGCTCTGCCTGAAGATCGCGATTGATCTCCTCAGTAAATGCCTGGTCAATACGAACTTCCTTTAATGTTCTGCGGCTCAGGACCAAAAATACCGACAAGAGCACAATTACACCAATCAATGCCAGAATGGTGATGCGGTAAATCTTCTCATTTTGGTTGGAATTGCCTGATAATCCTGTGTTTTCTGAAATTCCCATGGGTTGTTTCTCCTTATTGATTGGTTATAAAATATTCTTGCGAACGGCAGGCAAAATGCGATTTGAATAAAGCTTCCTTTTATTTTTACTGCAATTGCCCGCTATTTTTGACAAAAATACGCTTTTTATATGCCTCATTGCAAGCAAACAGCTAAAAAAATGCAGGGATTCGGGCTGCAGGGGCTTATTGGACTGCCGCAGGTGAAAACATTTGTAAATGACCTTTTTAACCTGCTTTTCCCAAAGACATGCAGGAACTGTATGTCAAGCCTCCATGCAAACGAATATATTCTTTGTCTGATTTGTGTAAACGGTTTGCCAAAAACCCGCTTTAAAGAATTCTCTGACAATGAACTGGCAAGGATTTTTGCTGGCAGGGTAAACATCCGCTACGCAACTGCCCTGTTTTATTTCAGCTATGGCGGCAGTGTCAGAAAGCTGGTACATGCTTTCAAGTATCAGGGAGATATTTCCGTGGGGAACTATCTGGGTAGTCTGATGGCCTCCCATTTGAAGGAAAACCCGGATTTTTCCATAATCAACTGCCTGATTGCAGTGCCCATGCATCCGAAAAAAAAGCGAAAAAGGGGATATAACCAGAGTCAGATACTTGCACGGGTGGTATCGGAAAAATTAAACATACCCATATTGGCACAGGTTCTTTCAAAACGTGACGACATCCGGAGTCAGACCACAAAAAAACGGTTCGACCGGTGGGAGGATACCCGGGAAGCATTTTTTGCCGAAAGACCGGAATTATTAAAGAACAAACACCTGCTGATAATAGATGATATTGTTACCACAGGGGCCACCCTTGAAGCCTGTGCAAGATTGGCTTTGGAAGCAGGTGCCGCCAGTGTATCGGTCGCAGTCCTGGCATTTACCCCATAATCTGAAAGCTTAGATGTGCCCAAGGATGGCTGGCATTCTATACCGAATTCTTACGCCCGACAAATGAATAACCTCCGCAAAAATCAGGTAAATGCCAGAGGGCAGGAGGCTGCCGGAGTCATTGGTTCCATCCCAGGTGAAATATCCTCCGGATGCAAGCAAATTACCCTGCGCCAGGGTTCTTACCAGCCTTCCCCTGCTGTTGAAAATCCTGATGCTGGCAAGATAACCGGGATCAGGAAACTCGTAATGGATGGTCAGCAGTCCGAAGGCATCGGAAGAGAATGGGAAAAATATAGCAGGGCTTAGGGCAAACCCGCCACGTATATCCTGCCCAGGATCGTATTGTTGTGAATTCCGGTAAGCCGGAGTGCCAAAACCCGATGCCTGAGAGGCCGAGTGCCAGTTATGACTTTGCATGCCCGAAACATGGGCCCTCAAGCGCTCCAATGCCACACCTTTTCTTGAATTTAACAAAGGGAAATGCATGTTGTCCCTATAGATGATTTTATCCAGGGTATCCATGGCTCCGGATAACAAAACCAGGGCCCCTCCCTGATTGTACATTCGCGGCAGGGAAACAACTTCTGCAATGCCATGAGGGTTGTATGTCATAAAGTTTCGCAAAACGGCTCTTCTGTCGGTGGTTGCAACATAATACTCTCCGGGAAGAATCAGCCTGCTATAGGCAGAAACAACCGATGTTGAACCCATTGACCGGCTGAGGGTATCGTAATTGGCCAGCCGCAAAAATGCAAGGTCTATGGTTTTTTCCGAGCGATTAAATAACTCAATATAACGGGCCCCTGATTCAGTTGGGTTAAACAACACTTCATTGATCACCACGTCTCCGGGCGTGGGCAATTCAGGCAAGGCCACCCTGAGCATGTTTTTGGTCAGGCGATTCCCTGAACAGTCCTGAATGGATGCACCTGCCTCCAACTGATAAAACTGCCCGTGCTCCATGGGAAGTTCCGGGATCAGGATTGCTGTGGAATAGCAGGGAGGTAGTGGTTCTACAAAAACCCTAAGCGTTTGTTTTGCAACACCGGCATGCTTATTATCCCGATCCAGCTTATAAAATGCAAAAGATTCCGGGACAAGCATTTCTTCTTTTGACATGGGTTCACTGAAATATATCCGGATGCCTTCTTCAAATCCCGAGCCCAGAATTTCCGGGGGCGTTTTATCAGGATTGGCTGCCAATACTGAATTGGGCTTCCCCGGAGTGCCCCCGGCAGGATCCACTGAGGCCATCCAGTTCTCATATCCGGTACAGGGATCTCCGGGATCTATTCGTTCCAAAGACCATCCACCCTGACTTCTCGCAACATTCCGATACCATCTGTCTGTATAATGAACAAATGAGACAGGCTTGTTATCCGGATCAAAAAGAACCAACAGGGATCCGCTATTGGACAGTGCCGTACGACTCATGCCGGGGACAGCCACCACATTTGCAAATGGCAAAAATGACGCTGCGGCATCAGGAGCTACCAGCAAGAGATAGCCCCAGGGCTCAAGTGGTGAGTCAGGCAAGATTCTCCTAGTACCGCCATACTGAATGGCCCAGTTTTCCAGATTAATCGGGAAGGGTGTATTGTTCTGGAGTTCAATATATTCGAAAGGCGGCAGGCTATTGACCTCAGAAGGGTTCACCATCAATTCGTTAAACACCACATCGAAACGCGAGGGATGATAGTCTAAAAAAACATGCACCAGAGAGTCTGCCGTATTGCCCAAAAGGTCCCTGACTCCGCATACTTTCAGGGAATACAATGTGTTCTTCAGGATCAAAGCATCAAAAATCAGATGAACCACATGCGGAGTGGCCTGCTGTACTGTGGCAATCAGAGGGAGTGTCTCCCCTGGAGCAAGCAGATAATTTCCGGGATTGTTACCTGATTCCTCATCAATTGCTTTATCAAAAAACACTTCCAGGCTGTTGGGAGAGTTAACCAGAATCTGTGTGATGCGGGGAGGTATCGTATCAGGCATCAGCCTGCCAACATCAACATCATCAAAATAAAAACGGTTGGCATTTGAAATGGTATACCGGCATAACAGCCCAAACCACCCGGTATATGTATGTTCATTGTCGTAAACGCTGCCCTGGGGAACAAACCAGCGGCCCCCTGAAGGATCCGCACCAAGGGTCCAGTTGCCTTTCAGGTCCCTGGTAATGCGTATCCTTATCTGGTTATTAGAGGCCGCAGCCAGGTTGGACGCACCGGCTAAGAGTACCCTGTGTTCATCGCCGGTCTGTCTGTATAGAAACACCCTTTTATTGTCTGTCCCATCCTTCCCAATCTGAAGATAATACCCCTTAAGCGGGGCACCCAGATCATGGTTGTCGCTTATCAGGTAAATTCTCGGGTGGTTAGACGAAGAGGGAGTAAATGCAAGTCTGATCCAGAACTCCCAGTAACAGTCAGCAGCCAGGGTGTTTTTTGTAACCAGCCATGAAGTACCGGCCTGATTGTCTGTAAGACGCAGGACCTGGTTTTCAACGCTGAATTTATCTGCATGCCCGATCCAGGGTGGATCTTCTGTAAAATTGCCGTTCTCGAAATTATCGAACACCTGCCCTTGTGCAAAAAGCACAAACAGCATCATAGTCGCACATGGGATTTTTTTCATAAGCATAGCCTCCGTAGCGATCAAATATCGTATTTTTGTGCTGACAGCCTTTCTGTTAAAGGCCATCAATCCGCCAAACGGTCCCAGGAGGGATTGTTGCAGGCATCTGAAACAACAAATATCTCTTTTTCAATGAAAATTGCACTTATTGGAGCTACAGGTCTGGTAGGCCAAATGATGATACAGGTGCTTGAGGAGCTCCGGTTTCCTGTGGAAAGCTTTATTCCGGCAGCATCTGAGCGCTCTGTTGGCAAGCAGGTGAACTTTGGTGGAAAGGCATATAGCGTCTGCAGTTTGCAGGATGCCGTTGACCAGAGCCCGGATATCGCCCTGTTTTCAGCTGGTGCCGGAGTATCCAGGCAATGGGCGGGTGCTTTTGCAGACAAAGGGTGTTTTGTTATCGACAACTCCTCTGCATGGAGGATGGATCGTGACATACCCCTGGTTGTCCCGGAGGTAAATCCGGAAACACTGAACAGCAAAACCCGGATTATTGCAAATCCAAATTGCAGCACCATTCAGCTGGTTGTGGCACTGTGGCCGCTGCACAAGACATATACCATCAAACGACTCGTTATCTCCACTTATCAATCAGTTACCGGCACCGGCGCCAAGGCAGTTGCACAATTGATGAACGAAAGGGCGGGAATTGAAACTGAGCGCATATACCCCCATCCCATTGATCTGAACTGTTTTCCCCATGGCGGAGATTTTCTTGACAATGGGTATACGACAGAAGAAATGAAGCTGGTGGCTGAAACCAGAAAAATCATGGGCGCTCCTGACATAGGCATCACCGCAACCGTGGTCAGGATTCCCGTTTTGGGAGGACACAGTGAATCTGTGAATGTGGCATTTGAAAACGAGTACAAAACAGAGGATGTATGCAGCATCCTTAGCCGGTCTGCGGGTGTAACCCTGCTGGACGACCCTGAAAACTTCAGCTATCCCATGCCTTTGTACGCCTCAGGCAAAAACGATGTTTTTGTTGGCAGGATTCGACGCGATGAATCCATCCCTAACGGGCTTAACCTTTGGATTGTCTCCGATAACCTCAGAAAGGGCGCAGCCACAAATGCCGTACAGATAGCATTCCTGCTGAAGGACAAGAAGCTTGTCTGATCAATCCGACTGTCCCCGGGCATAAACACATGTAAATTAGCCTGTTTCCTGCTGAGCCATATTTTTCTTATTTTTGCATCCTGCCGGGCGCCCGATCCGGTGTATTATTCATGCAAACAAACCATATGAAAGAAAAAGAAAAACCGGGCTGGCTTGTGGTTGTCAATCCCAATGCTGGTGTTGGCAAAGGCCAGAAAGACTGGAAGACCATCTCCCGCCTTTTGGATAAAAACGGATTGAAATACCGGGCTGTGTTTACAAAAGCAAGACTTCATGCC
>CAZFOI010000004.1:0-16721 GCA_964520605.1 uncultured Bacteroidales bacterium | reverse complement strand
GCATTGGGGATGTAATAAGCGTTGCCAGCATGAAACAGGCTTCTTTCCAATATGGCCGGAGAAAGGTCTGTTGCGGCTCCCCCATTCTGATAATAGATGGCCTGATAGGCCTGTATGCGCAAGTCTTTGGAAAGCCCAATCCTGAAATCGGCACTGTAGGGATGCCTTTTCCCTGTAATACGCATGTCGTCCATGCGGTGCAGGCTTATCTTTACGGGTTTTCTTAACACCCAGGCTGCCAGGGCAGCCATACAGGCAAAGGGAGTTGCCTGGTCTTCCTTACCTCCAAAACCACCACCCAGTCTAACCACATCTACTTCTACCTGATGCATGGGTATGCCCAGCACTTTGGCCGCTGTTTTCTGCACCGCGGTTGGTCCCTGTGTAGAAGAGTGAATCTTCACAAAACGGTTTTCCATTATATAGGAGTAGGCTCCCTGGGTTTCAATATACAAATGCTCCTGTCCGCCGGTTTCAGCCACTCCTTCAAAAATGTGTTCGCACATTCCCCAGGCATCCTCAATATTGCCTGAACTGAATATCCGGGGTGGCACCAGCAACATGCCCTTTTTCTGCGCCTCCCTGGGGTCAGTGACCACTTCGAGCAAACGGGTCTCTATGCTGATAAGTTCCAGTGCTTCCCTGGCGGCGGCCTCATTTTCTGCCACTACCAAAGCGATTGGCTGGCCCATGAAATGCACCTGGTCTTCAGCAAACAAAGGCTCATCCTGGATGATCCCTCCTACCTGATTTTCTCCCGGAATGTCTTTTGCTGTAATTACGGCAATAACACCCGGCAGGGCCAATGCTTTCTCATAGTCAAGACCCAGCAAATCGGCATGGGCCACAGGAGAGGAATACACTGCGCCAAAAAGGCAGCCTTGCATAAGCTCAATATCATCGAGATAGACGGATTGTCCTGTTACGTGTCCTATGGCATCAGTATTCTTCATAATACGCTGCGGAATGATTTTCCAGACTTTTGAATCAGCTCTGTGGCAAGTTCCGGAATCAGGGTGGCAAAATGCGCAAAAAACAACTGCCGGGCAAGTAGTCTTTTATACTCTGCGCTTCCCCTGATATCTGAAATGGGAGAAATCTCCTGATCAATGAAGGCTGCTGCATCTAAAATCAGGTCAATGGAAATCGGTTTGTCCGTCAGAAATGATGCGGTCTTCTCCAGGAACAGCGGAATCGGGGCAACGCCTCCGCAACTTAACCGGCAAAGGCCCGTGTGGCCGTCCTTTAATTCCAGGTAAATGGCACTGTTTACCGAAGCAATATCCAAATGGGTCCTCTTGCTGACTTTCTCGAAATTGAATTGAAAACCTTTTCCAGGCTTATTAATAACAAAGCGCTGAATGTATTCTCCGGGTTTAAGGTCCGTTTTTTTATAGGCATGATAAAATCGCCTGGCAGCAATCTGCCTGCTTAATCCGGATACTTCATCTACAATGATGATTTGAGCATCCAGGGCCATGAAAAAAATTACCAGGTCTGCAATGGGTGAAGCATTGACAAAATTCCCGGCAATGGTCCCCATATTCCTGATTGGCTCTGACGAAATCAGGCGAAAATGCCTGTCGATATCGGGCAATATGGTTCGAATGGCTGCGGCATGCATAATATCAGAGGCCGTGGCAGAAGCCCCTATGGATATTTGCCCTCCCTTATCCAGAATCTCCCTCATGCCGGGTTTATCGAGTGTAAGGTCCAGTTGTTCACGGGCAATTTTTTCCGGACGTTGCACCATTAAATCGGTTCCTCCCCCAAAAATGGTTTTCTTCTGGCCAGGAGCGGTTTTCAATGGCTGCTGTTCCAGTTCAGCGAGGAGATTCTTAAGCATCTCTCCAATGCCAAGAAAATAAGCGGGAAGGAATTTTTGCTCCACCAGCCAATCCAGGGGTTTGCTTGGAGATTTTTCGGCCAGTAACCGGGAGATGCTGATGGCTGCACGTTCAATTGACTTATATCCGGTACAGCGGCAAATATTGCCACTCATGGATGCAATGGCTGCAGATTCTTCTCCTGCACCATCAGACAGGGAGTGGCCGGTAAGCGCAACCACGAAACCCGGGGTGCAAAAACCACACTGGGTGGCATTATGGTCTGCAAATGCCTGCTGAACAGGGCTCAGCCACTCCATATTCAGGCCTTCAATGGTAACAATGTGTTTGCCGTGAGCATTTCCAAGGGGAGTAAGGCAGGATACTATGCTCTTATAGCTTATTCTGCCATTCTCGTAACGTCCTTCCAGCACGGTACAAGCGCCACAATCTCCTTCCCGGCAACCTATCTTGGTGCCGGGCAGACGCTCCTCGTAACGAATAAAATCAAGCAGGGTAATGCCCGGGGGCAAAGCGGTCTGAACCGGTCTGTTGTTTAAAATAAACTGAATCATTTGTCAGATTATGCATAGCCCCGAAATCCGGAAGCTTTTGCATGTAAATATACAAATTGCTTATCATTTGCCATACACTGCAAAAGCTTCCGGTTTAATTTCACTTTTTCGCCCTAAACAGTGTGTTTTGAATCCGGCCTGCATTGACTGCCAGCAAACCGGACAGAGAAATCACTACCATAATCAGAGAAATCAGCATCATTGTATCCGCTCCTGGTAACCAACCGATTTTAAGAAGCGACCCTGCTATTCCGAAAATGCATCCGGCAATAAGGATCAAAACTGAGATTTTGTTCTTTTTTTTCATTTGTGCTTTAAAAAAATCATATAGAATTCCGATAATCGCAAGTATTGGCTATTTTTGACAGTTAAACATTTTGTTTAATAACCTCATCCCGAAGAAGATTTCGCGGTCATCGAAGGGATGGGGTTTTTTATTGAAACCCATTATGAGACAGGCTTCAATAACATAATAATCAGCATTAATTTGAAAAGAATCAAGGCTTAAAAACAATTCTGATTAAGATAGATTCTTGCCAAAACCACACATATCAACACAACAGAGTAAATAAGTTGAAATGCAATTCTTCTCTGTACCTTACCGTAATTGGTTATTAATGGTTTATTCTTTATTGCATCCCACAGATAATATACTCCGAGTAAAGCATTCAAAAAAGATAGTATCAGAGCCAGGTACAAGGCTGAGCTGATATTAAAGATCACGGACAATCCCATTAGAACATAAGCTGTAAGGCCAATAAAACTGCTGTAGAAAAGCCTTATTTTTATTCTTTCATCTATTTTTTCCATATCTTACCATACCTCCATACAATCGCAAAAAAAGAATCAAGGCTTAAAGACAATGCCGATTAGAATAAATATTGTCGCAATGATCGCAACAGCGATCAAATACCAATAACCGGGTCTTTTAAGCAATCCCTCCTTTTTAAACAGCTTCGCATAAACAAAGGGCAAGACCATAGCTACTGCGGCAACAATTATTGTAAGTTCACGCGAATTGATGAGAAAAGCAACTCCCATCAGAACAACAATTATTATCATCAGCAGAGCCCGACTCTGCTTTATAGTTAGTACTTTCATAATAGCAATTATTGACAGTTATCATAATTATCCAAGCACACATTAAATCGGGAGTTACGCCCCCATAATGCTGCACCACTACACGCCAATTGAAACACCAATCCGCCCCAACCCGATAATGCGCCTAATCCAATGGCAACCCCCGTGCATCCGATAATTTTATATGTATATTCGGCATTGGCCTCATTGATGCAAAGGCTAAATGTGTTTATGCAGCTTTTGTCCTCCTGGAATGCAAATCTGGAAAAGTAATTCATAAACATGTCATATGATTCAGGACTGCTTTCTTCAAAGAAGTTTGTTTTCTTGTAAAGTTCCTCACTCAGATCCTTAATTACCTTATCATACTCATGTAATTCCTCCATATTTAAAAACCCAAGGTGTGACAAGGTTTGTTGTAAAAATTCATCTTCAATGTCAGACAACTCCTTCCGGGTCAGCAAATATGAAAAGTATTCATGATCATAGACATAATCTGCATTCCTTGGCATATTCAAAAGGTTGTTATATTGGCGTTGAATAACCAGATCGAAGGATGCACGATTAGGCGATTCTTCAAAGAAGTTAACATCAAAAGCAGTCTTATTAACCAGTGTCTTATTTTCCTGCAGTTCTTTCCTGCAGCCGGCAACCATTATCAAAAGACAAATTGAGCCAATCCATAAAAAAGTCTTCATAATCCATTTTCGTTTTCGTTAAACACTCTGTTCTTTCCACCCCCAAGAAGATTTCGCGGCCATCGAAAGGGTGAAACATGCATCATTTTCCTTAAGGAGAGATGAGCCCGAAGTTTAATCAGGCAGGAACTCCCCGCTGGTGGTTAGCCCTGGGCATGCGACCGGCATTTTTAATATATGTATGTTATCAAATACTGTTTTACTATTTATATTTTTACACTTAAGAAATTATTCTGTCGACATAACTACACTTTTTCAAAATCTGATGTCTTTTCAAATATATGAATTGAATTCAGAAAAAGAAACAATAATTACCTCTAAGTTTGTAAACGGTAAACCTGCTCATTACAAAGAACATATAGCGCAATCCAAATGATTGGGAAAGGCATAATCGACAAAATCAGCAAAACAGCCGCATCCCGCTCAGGCCAAACCGCCCTGATGGCCATACTGTTCCTGGCAATTTTGGTAATGTTTGTTGTCCTGATGATGCAATCCGAAACATTTGCCGGAGGGGGCGACACCATTACCCATTACCTTTTTGCCAGGTACTCCTGGCAAAACCCGGCCTTCCTGCTTGATCACTGGGCAAAACCCCTGTTTACCCTTTTGGCATCCCCTTTTGCCCAATTCGGATTGCGTGGCGTGGTATTGATGAACATCATGATTGGTCTGGCTTCTGCCTGGCTTGCCTGGTCCCTGGCAAGAAACAACCACATACCGCACGCCTGGCTGATTCCCTTTCTCACTGTATTTAATCCGGTGGTAACAGACACCATGCTCTCAGGGCTTACCGAAATTATGTTCGGGGGCATCATCATCCTGTCCATATGGTTGTTTGACAGAAAGCGCTATGGTTTGGCCTCTCTGGTTATTGGTTTTTCTTTTCTTATCAGAACCGAAGGCATTTTTTTAATCCCGGCATTTGCCCTGTTTCTGCTTATTGCAGGCAAAACAAGGCATATACTATGGATGGGAACAGCCACCCTTTTGTACAGTGTGGCCGGGTATTTTCACTACAAAGATTTATTCTGGCTCATATCCTATATGCCGTACAAAGGGGCCACAGATCTTTACGGCACGGGGCCGATATTATATTTTGTTACCCATGCTCCCGCATACTTCGGTCCTGCGATTGTTTTCCTGGTTTTGGCCGGCTTGCTAAGCTGGTTTGCAGGCATCAGGAAAAACCTGACATTGTCCTTGTCTTCCCTGTGGATGGTCTGCCTATGCCTGCTTATCTATTTCTCTGCCCACTCCCTGATGTGGTTCAGCGGCATTGGCAATTCCCTTGGATTATACCGCTACATGGCTGCCACGGGCCCACTGGTGGCCATTGTTTCCCTGCTGGGGATCAATGCCTTGAAAAACTGGTTTCGGAAGATTGTGCCAGGGAGAAAATGGATAATGATCTCTTCACGCCTGGTTTTTGGGTTGATGCTGCTCTGGGTGCTAATCAGGGCCCCGTTCAACCTCTATCCCATTCCTTTAAAACTTCACGGACCCGATCTGGTGGTAAAACAGGCAGCGGATTACATCATCAAACAGGATCTGATTTCCGGCAATATGGTGTATTACTATGACCCGGCTTTTGTAGTGCATTTGAACCTGAACCCTTTTTCCGGCAAACAGGCCAGGGAAAGAATATACTTTAACAGCGAGCCTTGCAAACAAATAGAACCGGGCAGTCTGGTTATATGGGATGCGCATTTTTCTGTAAACAATGGTCTGGAATCCGAGGCGCTCCTGACAAACCCATGTTACGAACTGCTTGGAGAATTTCGCCCTGAAAGCCATTTTACGGTATTTGGCAGGGATTATCTGGTAAGGATTTTCAGGCGCATGGAAGAGAATCAAATGGCACCATAATGCGGATGGATTTTTGTACATTCGCAAAAAAACCGGCATGATCAGCCCCGAAACAATATCCTTAATTTTAGATACCACCAGGATTGAAGAGGTGGTAGGGGAATTTGTTACGCTTAAGAAACGTGGGGTTAACATGCTTGGCCTGTGCCCTTTCCACAATGAAAAAACCCCCTCTTTCACTGTTTCTCCTGCCAAGGGGATTTATAAGTGTTTTGGTTGCGGGAAAGGAGGGGATGCCGTCGGTTTTCTGATGGAACATGAGCACTTCAGCTATCCCGAAGCCCTTAAATACCTTGCCGCCAAATACGGCATCATCGTAGAGGAAGAAAAACCAGACCCCTTGCAACAACAGGCCAGGGACGAAAAGGAAAACCTTTTCAGCATCACGGCATTTGCACAAAAACATTACCAGCAGAGGCTTTTTGAGACCGAAGAGGGAAAATCCATCGGACTGACCTATCTGAAAGAAAGGGGTTATGGTGCTGAAACCATTAAAAAATTCGGATTGGGGTATGCCGGCAGCCAGTGGGATGGACTGGCAGCGGAGGCACTTAAAAACGGATATAAAAAAGAGTACCTCATCCAGGTCAGTCTTGTAAAAGCCAAAGACGGCCAAATATATGACACCTTTCGCGAAAGGATCATGTTTCCCATACACAACCTTTCAGGAAGGGTGCTCGGATTCGGGGGAAGAATACTGGTTTCTGACAAGAACAAACCCAAGTACATCAATTCAGCAGAAAGTGACATTTACCATAAGGGCAAGGTGTTATATGGGCTGTATTTTGCCAAGAGCGCCATTGTTGCCCGGGACAACTGTTATCTGGTTGAAGGATATACCGATGTGATTTCCCTGTCTCAGGCAGGCGTGGAAAATGTGATTGCCACTTCGGGAACGGCACTCACCACTGATCAGATCAGGCTTATCAGGCGATATACCAACCACATCACCCTGCTTTTCGATGGCGATCCGGCTGGTATAAAAGCGGCTTTCCGAAGCATCGACATGATCCTTGAAGAAGGAATGAATGTGCGCATCGTCTTATTTCCCGAGGGCGAGGACCCCGATTCGTTTGCCAGAACCAAAAGAAGACAGGAGCTCGCTGATTTCATTGAAAACCAGGCAGACGATTTTATCTCATTTAAAACCAGGCTGCTCTTAAAAGAAACCGCTAATGATCCCATCCGAAGGGCCGGCCTGATCAGGGAAATTGCCCAAACCATTTCGCTAATTCCCGATCCCATTGCCCGTTCCCTGTATAACCAGAAGTGTGCCTCAATGATGCAAATTGAGGAACGCCTGATGGTATCAGAAGTAAACAGGCTCCGAAAAACAAGGTTTCATAAAAAAGGTACAGACACCACCATAACAGAGCAGGCTGATCCGGAGCTTCCACAGCCCGGACCCAAAGAACATGAAAATGGATTTTTAAATGCCTGGCATCAGGAAATGGAAATAATCCGGGTTATGATTGAGTATGCCACGGAAAACCTTATTTTCAAAATTGAAAACAAACAAAAGCGCGAAGAGGAGATCAGTGTCAGGGTCATCGACTTTATATGCACGGAAATAATTGAGGATCAACTTCATTTTGAGGATACTGTATTCCAAAAGATATTCGACATATACAGGGACGCCTGGGAAAAGGGGGTATTGCCTGAGACCAAAAACCTGCTTGCCCATCCTGATTCTGACATCAGACAGCGCGTTACCGATTTGAATATCAGCCAGTACACCCTTAGCAAAAACTGGGAATCCAGGTTGCGCATCTTTGTCAGAGATGAACAAACCAATCTGAAGGACAGCGTGGTGGAAGCCTTATATAATTTCAAGCTTAAAAAAATCGAGATTCTCATAGACAGCAACCTTAAAGCCATTCAACATCTCGAAACTTCAGGCCCTTCTGAAGACGAAACCGAGCTGATGCGCCTGTTGGAAACAGAGCGTCGGCTGAAAAAGACCCGCAACGGAATAGCGCAGAAGCTCAATCGGATCATCACCCGTTAACAAGCCTTTAACAATTTCTTTTGTCCCCCGGCCATGATTTTGGCACGAGATTTGCGTGTTTTTAGTTCGTTACAAAAAGAACCAAAAGAACACACAGAACAAAAAAACAAAATCATGTCAACCCTATCACAAGAAAAACTACAGTATATAGAAGAGGTTGGTATCTTTCTCGAATCTTTGGGCATGACGCGAATGGCCGGCAGGATACTTGGATATCTGATGGTTAGCGAAAAGGAACTGGTGTCATTCGATGAGATCACCGAAACCCTCCAGGCATCAAAAAGTGCCATTAGCACCAATCTTAAAAGCCTGCAGCAGATTCTTTTCATCAAAGCCGTGGGTGTTCCGGGAGACAGAAAGACATTTTATGCCCTGGCCGACAGCATGGCCTGGGATGCCATGCTCGAAAAAAGGTTCCGTGTTCTTGAGCTGTTTGCAGACCAATTCGACAAAGGGCTTAATCTGCGTCAGAACAAACAAGACAGGACCGCCCGCTGGATCAGGGAAGCCAATCATTTTTTCAGGTGGCTTGGAGAGATTATGCCCGGAATCATTAAGCAGTGGCCTGAGGCCAAAAAGACCTTTCATACAGGTGGGGTGGCCGATCCTGATGAAAAGACCACCAACTACTACTCCCTCTAAAATTCATTATTTACCCATAAAACCATTTACCATGAACAAGTTTTTATTTCTCTTTCTTTTTACCAGTATGTCTTTTTCCCTGCATGCTCAGGATCCAATAAGCATCATTCGCCGCATGGAAGACAATATGCGTGGCGGGAGTTCCTATACCGAGATGACCATGCAAACCGTAAGACCCAGATTTACCCGCGAAATCGGCATCAGATCGTGGTCGCTTGGAGACAATTATTCCTTCATTTTGATCACGGCTCCGGCCCGCGACCGCGGCACCGCATTCCTGAAAAGGGGAAATGAAATATGGAATTATGTTCCCAGCATCGACCGAACGGTTAAAATGCCTCCTTCCATGATGTCCCAGTCCTGGATGGGTTCCGATTTCTCTAATGATGATCTGGTGCGTGGCATTTCCATTGTTGATGATTTTACGCATAAGATGCTCCCCGGGCAAACCATAGACGGCATAGCCTGCTTTGTGATTGAGCTTACACCAAAACCGAATGTACCCATAGTATACGACAAGATAATCTACTGGATTTCGCAGAGACATTATTTGCCGGTAAGAATAGAGAATTATGATGAATTCGGAGAGTTGGCGAATACGGTTAATTTTCGCGATATCAAGCAAATGGGAGGCAGGGAAATTCCCACTGTAACGGAAATCGTGCCCGCCGACAGGCCCGGACACAAGACCGTACTTACTACCCATGCCGCAGATTATGGCATACGCCTTTCTGAAGACTTCTTTTCTCTGCAGAATTTGTCCAAGGCTCGTTAAAAGAATGCATCATTCACCCAATAAAGGTTATAAAAAATGAAGACAATTATCATACTGGTATAATACTCCCCAATATTGAACCAAAAGGGTTGGTAAGCTAAGTTAATATTTGATTGTTCTTTTCAAGATTTAAGCTGCTATTTTTTCTAAAGACACCAGGTATCTGTGGTTTGGTTTTTGTTTGGTAGTGTGATGGGTTTTCTGGTTGTAGTACTCGATGTGGGTTTGAACTCCTTCAAAAAGTTCAAAACCATCATCGCATGGGTTTAGGTAGATGTAATCATGCTTGATGCTTTTCCAGAACCTTTCAATCCAAACATTGTCTATAGCCCTGCCTTTCCCATCCATGGAGATTTTGATGTTTAGCTTCTCAAGGTATTGGGTCCAAAGGGCACTGGTATATTGTGAACCCTGATCGCTATTAATGATTTCAGGAACCCCGTATTTGTCAATTGCATCATCCAGGACATTTTTGCACCACTGGGCATCCATTGAGTTACTAATCCCCCAGGATAAGATCTTACGGCTGTAAACGTCCATGATTGCGGTCAGGTACATGAAGCCCCTGCGCATGGGGATATAGGTGATATCCGTACACCACACCTGGTTTGCATGGGTAATTTCCAAACCTCTGAGCAAATACGGGCGAATATATTCTTTGAGTCCCATTTTTGTAAGGTTCTTGCGGCGGTAGATCGTTTCCCTACCCATGACCTTCAGAAGCCTCCTGATACGCTTTGGACCAACAGGATAACCTTTATCACGTAGGTAATAGACCATTGACCAAACACCTTCAGTTGGGTGATACAGCAGATGTTCATCCATGAGCCGCATCATCTTGACATTCTCTGGTTTCTCAGGCACAGGATGATAATACAACAGATTCCGATTGACACAAAGCAGCGAACACTGCCGGCGAACGGACAATGTGGAGCAATTCTTTTTAACCATTCTGGCACGAGCTGTCATATCCCCAGTTTCTTGCAGTTTTTTTTTAGGAAGTCGTTCTCGACTTTAAGCTGCCCTATCTGTGCATACAATTTCTCAATATCAACCTTTTCAGCATCCTCTTTTGGCTCGGGTTTGTTATTGAAAGCTGCAGCGATATTGGAGAGAAATTCAGCCTTCCAGCGTGAGATAACCACAGGATTAACCTCATACTTCTTGGCCAACTCAGAGAGTGTTAGTTGTTCCTTTGCCGCTTCTAAAGCGACTTTCGCCTTGAACTCAGGCGAGAATTTGCGTCGGGTTTGTTTTTTCATAACGGGGATTAAAATTAAGAGATTTTTTAACTAACCCGTTGGCCCTATTTTTGGGGACCATTATATGGCCTGGCGCAACCTCTGGAGAAACAGAAAACGCTCCCTGATTACCATGAGCTCGGTGCTTTTTGCCGTCCTGTTATCCATAGTGTTCAACGCCATGGAGAAAGGTTCCTATGAGCGCATGATCGACGGAATGGTTACCTATGGCACAGGGTATATTCAGATACAGGATGTATTCTATGAGGAGGAACCTTCAATGGATAACAGCATGCTGTTCGATCAGCACATCCATGACATTCTCGATCAGATGGACCACAGAATCAGTTTTTACGTGCCCAGAATTCAGAATTTTGCCCTGGTTGCCTATGGAAATCAGACACGGGGCAGCATGGTCATGGGCATAGACCCGGATAAGGAAGCCCTGATGAATGATTTGAGCAAAAACCTGGTTAAGGGATCCTTTCTGGAATCGGGAGATGATGGCATTATGCTGGCCCAGGGTCTTGCAGAGATTATGGGAATAAATATTGGCGACACTCTGGTTATGCTTGGACAGGGATTCCAGGGCAGCACGGCAGCCGGGCAATTTCCCGTGAAAGGGATTGTTAACCTCAGGGTCCCGGAAATGAACAACAATACCGTGTATATGTCATTGGAAACCGCTCAGTGGTTCTATATGGCAGAAGACAGGCTTACGGCGCTGATCGTCATGCCCGTGAACCCCAGACAGACCAGGCGGGTAGCCAACGAGATACTGGAGATTATAGACCGGGAATGGTACAATGTGCTTACCTGGGATCATATGATGGCAGACTTTCTGGCCCTGATGAAGTTCGATACTGCGGGAACAATGCTCTTTTTGTTGATCCTGTACGTAGTGATTGCCTTTGGCTTGTTTGGAACCGTCCTTACCATGATGATTGAGCGTCAACGCGAATATGGCATGCTGATCTCTTTGGGAATGAAACGTCCGAGGCTGGCGGCCATGAGTTTTATCGAATCAGCCCTGATCTCACTTTCGGGAGCCCTGGCCGGCATGCTGGCTGCCGTTCCGGTAGTGGCCTACTTTCAGATTAACCCCATCACGCTCACCGGCGAAATGGCAAACACCATGATAGACATGGGGTTTGAACCCGTGCTCCCCTTTTCTGTTGACCCCAACATTTTCATTACCCAGGCGGTAATTGTATTGATACTCTCTATACTGATAGGCTTGTATCCTGTAGTCAAAGTGTTGCGACTCAATATTATGAAAACCAAAAGATAAACCTGGACGTAAAAATTCATTTAACAACCGATATCAACCATGCAAACTTTATTAAAAATATCCTGGCTAAATGTATGGAGAAACCCCAAAAGAAGTCTGGCCATGATTATTGCCGTGGCGGTGGGGCTATGGGGTGGCGTCTATACGGCAGCCCTGGCCACCGGATTGCTGCAACAGCGTTTCGAAACGACCATAGGACAACACATTTCCCATATTCAGATTCACAACCCCCTCTTTCTGAAAGACGACCATCCATCCCATACGATTCCTGCATTTGCAGATATTGCGAATGTTCTCGCGGAACATAAGGATGTGGCCGCCTTCTCCTCAAGAAGCAGAATCAGTGGGATGTTGGCTACGGCTAACCTTACCTCCGGCATTGGAATCATAGGGATTGATCCTGAAAATGAAGCCATGACAACCGGATTGGATGAGAACATCATTGAAGGCGACTACCTCACAGAAGGAGGGAGAAACCCCGTTCTGGTTGGCCGCAAACTGGCGGAAAAAACACGATTGCAGCCCGGCTCAAGATTGGTCCTTACTTTTCAAAACCCTGAGGGAGAATTGATTTCAGCCTCATTTCGGGTGGCGGGCATCTATCTGACTTCAAACTCAATGCTCGATGAAACCCATGTTTACGTAATGAGGCAGGATCTGAACGAGTACCTGAATATGGATGCCGGGGCCCATGAAATTGCTGTAGTGGCAAGCAATCTGGAAGTGGTCGATGCAATAGCGGAAACATTACAATCAGCCTTCCCTTCAACGAGCATCAGAACCTGGAATGAAATCTCTCCGGAACTGTCCTACCTTCAGGAGATGGCCGCCATCATTCTGACCTTTGTTCTGGCAATAATCCTTGCCGCACTGGCATTTGGTCTGGTGAACACCATGTTGATGGCTGTTTTTGAAAGGATTCGCGAGTTGGGTATGTTGATGGCCATAGGCATGAACAAACGGAGGGTTTTCGGTATGATTATGCTTGAGACGTCCTTTATTACCTTCCTTGGTGCTGCAGGCGGCATCCTCCTTGGCCTGGCAAGTGTTGGCCTAACCATGAGATCAGGAGTTAATCTTGCCGGAGTGGGGGGCGAAAGCCTGGCAGACATGGGATTCCCTACCCTTATTTACCCTTCGGTTTCCTCTGAGCAGTTTCTGGTTCTTATTGTGCTGGTAATCATCGCAGCCCTGCTCACTTCCATTTACCCGGCCATGAAGGCCCTGAAACTCAATCCGGCAGAAGCCGTCAGAAAAGAATAAAACCATTGAAAACAAATAAAACCCTATAAAGATGAAAATTATCAGAACAGAGAACCTGACCAAAGTATACAACGATCAGTCGCTTCCCGTAAAAGCGGTTAATAACGTAAGCCTTTCATTTGGCGAAGGAGAATTCACGGCCATAGTAGGGCCATCAGGAAGTGGAAAAACAACCTTTTTGAACCTCATTGGAGGCCTTGACAAGCCCACCGAAGGCAATATTTTTATTGGAGATACCGACATAACCCTTTTGTCTGACTCAAAGTTGATCGATTTCAGATTGCATAACATCGGATTTGTATTCCAGTCTTACAATCTGCTGCCCGTGCTTACGGCAAAGGAAAATGTCTCCTTTATCATGCTGCTTCAGAAACAAAAGCAGGCCGAAATGGATGCAAGGGCTGAAGAATTGCTCCGTCAGGTGGGACTGGAAGACAAAATGAATGTGAGACCCGGCAAGCTTTCCGGGGGGCAACAACAAAGGGTTGCCGTTGCCAGGGCACTGGCTTCCCGCCCAAGGTTTATTCTGGCGGATGAGCCAACGGCCAATCTTGATACCGAATCTGCATTTAACCTTTTGGACATAATGTCCAGACTAAATAAAGAAGAAAACATAACCCTGCTGTTTTCTACCCATGACCAGCGGGTAATTGACCGGGCACGCAGGGTAATTACCCTGGTAGACGGCAGTGTGCATAAGGATGAAAGCATGTAAACATCAGCATGAAAACAAGTAATACATTCTACATTTTACAAACCGGTGGACGTGCCCTTTGCATGTCCATCGGATTTGTGCTGCTGATCATAACAGCATCAGGCGCACAAAACCCGGAAGCTTACCCAAAGGCAACCCTTAATGGTTACTTCAAGGCTATGCCGGCACTTTCCCAAAACCGGATTTCGGATGAAACCAGGTTCCTGGGCGTTTTTCACAACAGATTAAATACCGGCGTAACTTTTTCGCCTTCTCTGAGGCTGGTTGTTGAAGGCCGCAGCAGGCTGATGTACAATGAAATGTATCGTGAACTACCGGGAATACGCGAGATATTTAAACAAGACCAGGGACTGGTAAATCTTACCGGGGTCTGGCTTTCCGAAGGACCCTGGATAGGACAGAGTACTGCCGACAGATTGTTTCTGAACTGGCGCAGCGAAAAATGGCAAATCAGGACCGGGCGGCAGCGGATCAACTGGGGCATCAACCTTGTTTCCAATCCAAACGATCTTTTTAACACCTATTCCTTTTTCGATTTTGATTACACCGAGCGTCCCGGTGCGGATGCCATCAGGGTACAGTATTACCCCGATGGATTAAGCAGGATCGAAACAGCAATAAACCCCGCGAGAGACAGCAAAGAAATGACAGCTGCAGCCATGTACGCCTTTAATAAAAGCGGATATGACATTCAGGTGCTTGCCGGTTATTTTCGCAACAGAATTGCCATCGGAGGTGGATGGGCCGGACATCTGGGGGGCGCCGGATTCAAAGGTGAAGCCACCTGGTTTTATGACCTTGAGGAGATATCCGGGGTAGTGCGGGGCAATCTGGTTGCCGCAGCCGGAATTGATTATGTGTTTGGATCCGGAACCTTCCTGATTTGTGAACTGCTCTACAATGGCGGCTTTGGACGGCATGGAGATTTGGCCGTGATGCTTACCCAGCCCCTGAGGGCAGACAATATCATGTTCTCAAAATATTCAGCTACCCTGAGCGCCACCCACGCCTTTACCCCACTGTTCAGCGCCGGATTCTCCAGCATGTACCTCCCGGATATCAAGGCGGGATTTTTGATGCCCAGCATAAAGTACTCCCTGATGACCAACCTGGACTTTGAGCTTGTTTCCCAGGTATTTACCGGAGGTCGCGGTTCTGTTTTTGAGCAGGCAGGGTCGGCTGTTTACACCTCAATAAAATTTTCTTTTTAACCAGGCCCGGTTTGGCACAATATGTGTTTAATAGCTAACCGAAAACAAGTAATACTTTTTGCCATGCAAGCCTTACCATCAAACATCCGCATTACCCCGGCAATGGAAAGCACTTTTTCCATAAGGGGAACGCAAACATCCCGCGGAAAAAGAGAGACCCTCAGATTGCTGTTTTTTGGAGCAGTGCGTCTGATTATTCTTTCCGGAATCCTGCTAATGGTATTGATGGCCGGAGCCTGAACCGGCCGTTTGCATGTCGCAAAGGGCAAACATCAACCATGAAATTACAAGAAATGAAAACAACCAAACCCTTCCGGGTTGTCATAGGCATACTCGCACTTGCCATGTCACTTAGCTCCTGCATAGACCCGGATTACTTTCCATGTGTGCGAACCGAAGGACCCTTAGTTGAAGAATCCAGAATGGCACCGGCCTTTGATGGGGTAGACATGCGTCTGCACGCACAGGTATTGATTGTCCAGGGACAGGAATACAGTGTAAAGGTAGAGGCCCCTGCGAATGTTCAGCATTATATTAATACCCGGGTATCCGGCGGATCCCTCATCATTGAGCAAACCCGCTGCATTCGCAACCGTATGGACGAAATCAGGGTATACATCACCATGCCGGAGATTCGCAACATAACCATGATGGGATCTGGCAGCATCGAACTCCAGGATGTCTGGACAGCGGAAAACATTTACGTGGATATTTCCGGTTCAGGAAAGATTACCGGCACATTCAACTGCCATTTTATCAACACTCGGATTTCCGGTTCAGGAGATGTGTATCTTTCAGGAAAAACCATTAACCAGAATATCAATATCAGTGGTTCAGGGCGCGTCAATGCATTTTCATTCGAGGCACAAAACACCGACATTCGCATCAGCGGGTCGGGCAACGCCAATGTATCGGTAGCCGACAATCTCGAGGCCAGAATCAGTGGAAGCGGAAACGTTTATTACAAAGGCAATCCGAACGTATCGGCCCATGTTTCAGGCTCAGGAAGAATCATCAGACGCTAAGCCTGCAGAAAATTGTTGAAAGAGGTTGCGCCCACCGGGGCCAGCCTCTTTTTTTATTGCATTTCCCTGCATTCTTATTAACTTTGGGCTTCGCTTTACAGCCATAAAACTGTGACAAAATGAATTCCATTACAAAAACCTTTTTGCTGGTGCTTTTTTTTGCCGGTAGCATTCAGGCATGCAGTGCATCTCCCAATTCCGCTGCAAAGGAAAACCAGCCCAACCAGGAAACCATGGTAAAAATCTCAACCGACTTCGGCGACATTGTCGTGAAACTTTACAACGAAACACCCGAACACCGGGACAACTTTATCAAACTTGCCAAACAGGGCTATTTTGACGGAACCTTGTTTCACAGGGTAATCAATCAGTTTATGATTCAGGGCGGTGATCCCAACAGCAAAAGCGCACAACCCGGAGAGCAGGTAGGTTCCGGTGGTCCGGGATATACCCTTCCGGCAGAGATCCAGGATGGGCTGTTTCATAAAAAAGGCGCCCTTGC
>CAZFOI010000003.1:0-17663 GCA_964520605.1 uncultured Bacteroidales bacterium | reverse complement strand
CTTATCTTCAAGGCCGCCATAATCAATCAATTCATAGTGCCCCCTTCCATATCCGGTACTTCCCCTGTATTCAGGGGCAACCACAATATATTGCTGGGCCATTAGTTCACGTATTATGTGGGTATAATACGTATTAAAATCCCCATGCACCCCACCGTGGGAAAACACCAGAAGGGGGTATTTTTTTGATGGGTCGATGTCCTTCGGTATAAACACATAGGTCCAGAACTTGATCGGATTGGATCCCGAAAGGGTGGTAGACTTCTCTGCTCCTCTTGGGGGAGGACCTGCCATGAACAGTTTGTCTATATAGGCAACATCCCCTACCCTGTGGTGCCATTGAATATCGTCAATTGACTTTTCCAAAACATCGAGACGATGACGCAGGTTGCGAAATTCGTTAAGCAGGCTCTGCTGGCCGCTTTTCAGTTCTTCATTGCTCACCTGGGCATGCGCACCCTGAATAATGAAGGCAAACAATGACAAATAGGCGAACAATCTGATGGTTTTTCCGGAGATCATGACAAAATGTGTTCAGGTTAATAATCTGGTTAATGGGCTGACTTACGGAGGGTAAATATAATCAGCTTTTATTTATTGTTGAAAAAACCTGCATGGGTCTGTCAGTGTCAATAGGCCATTTTTGCTACTTTTGGGCTCTAAATGCCACCAAACTGCCCATTCTGAATGACTGATTTTTTAAATGAACTGAATGCTTCCCAAAAGGATGCCGTAACAACCACCAAAGGACCGGTAATGGTCATTGCCGGTGCCGGAAGCGGAAAAACCCGTGTTTTAACATACCGGGTTGCCTGGCTGTTGCATCAGGGAGTTAGTCCGTTTCGCATACTCGCCCTTACTTTTACCAACAAGGCGGCCAGGGAGATGCGCGACAGGATTGCACGCCTGGTTGACCCTTCCAAAGCAAAGAGCCTCTGGATGGGTACCTTTCACAGTATATTTGCGCGTATCCTGAGGAGTGAAGCATCCCTGCTCGATTACCCGGGAAATTTTACCATATACGATACGGATGATTCCAAACGTATTATCAGACAAATCATAAAGGAACTTGATCTTGACGATAAAACCTACAATCCTGGTTTTGTGCTGGGCAGGATATCACAGGCTAAAAACAGCCTGATATCGGCTGCGGAATACAATGCGGATAATGAAATCCTGGCACAGGACTCCTCCATGCGAAAGCCCCGGCTCGGAGAAATTTACACACGATATCAGAACAGGCTTCGCAATTCATCGGCCATGGATTTCGATGACCTGCTTTTCAACACCAATGTTCTGCTGCGCGACTTCCCCGATGTTCTCTACAAATACCAACAACGTTTCGAATACATATTGGTAGATGAGTATCAGGATACCAATTACGCACAATACCTTATTGTTAAAAAGCTGGCTGCCAACAATGAGAATATATGTGTGGTAGGAGACGACGCCCAGAGCATATATGCCTTCAGGGGTGCCAACATTCAGAATATTCTGAATTTCAAAAAAGACTATCCCGATTATCGTCTTTTTAAACTTGAGCAGAATTACCGGTCTACCAAGCATATTGTTAATGCTGCCAACAGCATCATCACCAATAATAAGGAGCAGATTGAAAAGACAATCTGGACAAGCAATGCAGAAGGCGAAAAAATCCGGATAATCAGAACCTCATCTGAGGGAGAAGAGGCTCAATGGCTCGCTTCGGAAATTCAGCGCAGGCACCTGGGGGCTCATGTCCCCTATCCTCACTTTGCCATATTATACCGTACCAATGCCCAATCAAGGGCGCTGGAAGAAGCCTTGCGCAGGCAGAATATCCCTTATCGGATTTATGGAGGGGTATCTTTCTACCAGAGGAAGGAAGTGAAGGATGTTCTTGCGTATTTCAGGCTGGCGATCAACCCCAATGATGAGGATGCTTTGCTCAGGGTAATTAATTTCCCGGCAAGAGGTATCGGGCAAACCACATTGAATAAGCTGATCTCCATTTCCCATGAATCGGGGGTGAACCTCTGGCATGCGATAACCCAAATGCCCCTTGCTAAATCTGGGATAGCCGCTGCAACAGCGGGCAAACTGGAAGCTTTTGCCGGCATGATAAAGGCGTTTTCTGCTCTCCTTTACAAAAAAAATGCGTTTGACCTTGCCGAAACCATTGTGACCCAGACTGGGATTCGCAGACATTACCTGGAGGAGGGGACTCCGGAAAGCCTTGTCAGACATGAAAACATAGAGGAACTGCTCAGCGGGATCAGGGATTTCACCTCAAGGGAACCCGATATTCCGAACGAATCAGACACTGCAGACATGCGCACCCTTGATGAATTCATGCAGGATATTGTACTGCTTACCGATTCGGATTTCGAACCAGGGCAACAAAAGAATGATCAATCATCAGACAGCAGGGTATCCCTGATGACTGTTCACGCAGCCAAAGGGCTTGAATTTCCCTTTGTCTTTATTGCCGGAGCAGAAGAAAACCTATTCCCTTCTCAAATGTCTGTAAACAGCAGACAGGAATTAGAAGAAGAGAGAAGGTTGTTTTACGTTGCCATTACCAGGGCCATGCAGGTAGCAACCATTACCTACGCCGAAACCAGATTCCGCTATGGCAATTTCCTCTTTTGCGAACCCAGCCGTTTTATAGACGAATTGGATCCGGCATTTATTGAATACCCGGAGGCCATGCCACAGAAAAACAAAATAACCCAGGCAGGAAAGCCCCGGTTTTCCGGATTGACAGGCACAGCAAATACAGTGAAACCAACCGGCCTGAAACCGGGATTCTCTCCGTTGTCTGCCAGCAAGCCTCCACCTGCTGCAGCCGGAGGCGAATTCAGCATACTCCCTCCCGAAAAACTCCAGGTCGGAGCCAGGGTTGAGCACGAGCGCTTTGGCATGGGAAGTGTTTCTGTAATTGAGGGAACAGGGCAAAATGCCAAGGCCACGGTTGTCTTCGAAAAGTTTGGCACACGCCAATTGCTGCTGCGGTATGCCCGCTTGAAAATTTTGCCTTCATAGTCTCTGATTTACAAATAATCATTACCTTTGCATCAATCTATTCTACTGCCTGAAAGATTGTCAGTTTCCCTTAATACCTGTCTGCGATTTTTTACATCCTCCCGGATGCAGGCTTGTTTTTACTGAAAAACCCATTTTATTTCCAACTTATGGAGTATAATACTTCGCGTTCCAAGATGAGCATTTCGGAATACGGCCGGAACATTCAGAAGATGATTGAATATATCATGCAAATTCCTGACCGTGAGAAAAGGAACCAGTTAACCCAGGCCACCATCAATGTAATGGGGCAATTGAACCCACATTTGAGAGACGTTAATGACTTCAAGCACAAATTATGGGATCATCTGTTCATTATGTCTGATTTTAAGCTTGATGTTGATTCTCCTTATCCGATACCCTCAGAACAGATACTTACCAGAAAGCCCGAAAGACTGCATTATGCATCACATAAGGTATCTTTCCGGCATTACGGCAGGTATATAGAAATGATTATTGAAAAAGCCTGTGAACTTGAGGAAGGTGAAGAAAAAAATGCTTTGGTTAAATTGATTGCCAGCCAGCTCAAAAAGTCATATCTGACCTGGAACAGGGATGCGGTAACCGACGAGGAGATTGCCTCACACCTGGAATTGTTGTCGGGCGGTAAATTGAAAGTTACTGAGGAAATCAAATACAGTGTGGCACCGGAAACAGTGCAAAACAAGAACCGCAAGAAGAAGTTTCAGGGCAAACCAGGAAACGGCAAGGGACATTACAAAGGCAAAAAACACGGTTGATATGGCATCTTTTGAAATTATCGGGGGGAAAAAATTAAGCGGTGAGGTTATCCCGCAAGGAGCCAAGAACGAAGCGCTTCAGGTAATCTCAGCCACCCTTTTATCAGAGAATGATATTACCATTCATAACATCCCCGATATCCTGGATGTGAACAAACTCATCGCATTACTGTCTGGATTTGGTGTCAGCGTCACTCCCCTGGGCAATGGAAGTGTAAGATTCAATGCTTCTGCTGTTGATCCTGATTATTTTGAATCCGATGAATTCAGAAAAAAAGCAGGACAACTCAGGGGTTCCGTGATGATTATCGGACCGCTGCTGGCAAGGTTCGGAAAGGCCTTCCTGCCCAAACCGGGTGGCGATAAAATTGGCAGACGCAGACTCGATACCCACTTCCTTGGGCTCGAACGATTGGGAGCAAGCTTCAATTACGATGCAGAAAACGGATATTATCATATTTCTGCTCCTTCATTAAAAGGCAGCTATATCCTTCTGGACGAGGCCTCCGTAACCGGAACGGCAAACATCATAATGGCAGCCACCCTGGCCAAAGGAACCACCACACTTTACAATGCAGCCTGCGAGCCTTATGTACAGCAGCTGTGCAGGATGTTAAACAGCATGGGAGCCAAAATCACGGGTATCGGATCAAATCTGTTGGAAATACAAGGAGTGGATTCATTGGTCGGTTGTACTCACACCCTTCTTCCCGACATGATTGAAATCGGAAGCTTTATCGGTCTTGCTGCCATGACGCAATCTGCACTTACCATAAAAAATGTTCGATACGATCAGTTGGGACTGATTCCTGAAGTGTTTCGCAAGCTGGGCATTCGCCTGGAACTGCATGGTGATGATTTGCATATTCCATCCCAGGACACCTATGAGGTAGAGAGTTTTATCGATGGGAGCATTCTCACCATTGCCGATGCGCCATGGCCCGGATTTACCCCTGATCTGCTGAGTATCATACTGGTTGTGGCCACCCAGGCCAGGGGCAGTGTGCTGATTCATCAGAAGATGTTTGAAAGTCGCTTGTTTTTTGTAGACAAACTTATTGATATGGGGGCCAAGATCATTCTTTGCGATCCTCACCGGGCCACAGTAATTGGTCTTGACCGAAAGCACTCTCTTAAACCACTTGAAATGAGTTCTCCGGATATCCGCGCAGGA
This sequence comes from uncultured Bacteroidales bacterium, assembly GCA_964520605.1. GTDB lineage: Bacteria > Bacteroidota > Bacteroidia > Bacteroidales > UBA7960 > CAZFOI01. Next base: position 12,686 of record CAZFOI010000003.1, on the reverse strand, counting down.
GTATCTCTTCTTATTGCGGCACTCTCTGCCCCTGGGCGAAGCCTCATCCACAACATTGACCAGATTGACCGGGGATACCAGCAAATTGACACCAGGCTGCAGTCAATCGGGGCCAATATAAAAAGAATCTGAGTCATATGCTGACAATTTGTCGGGAAGGTAATCTGGCAAGCTATTTGCAGGGCCTTCCTTGTTAATGATTTTTGAAACTCTTATGAAGAAACAAGCATCAACAAAAAAAACAACCAAAAAGGAGCAAACCGATCAGGTAAAAGATACGTGTCAGGACAAGATAGCTGAACTGCAGGAGACCATCAGATTGCAGGAAGAAAAACTTCAGGAGGCCAATGACAAGTTTCTGAGACTCTTCTCAGAATTCGACAATTTCCGTAAGCGAACCCATAAAGAGCGTTTGGAATTGTCTAAAACGGCCTCAGCTGATATAATTTCGGCCATGCTTCCGGTTCTTGACGATCTCGAAAGGGCAAGCAAAATGCTCGGCAATGAAACCGGAGAGACAGCCGAGACTGCAGGCTTAGTGCTGATATACAATAAATTAAAATCAATACTAAGGCAAAAGGGGGTCGAAGAGATTGACGCTGTCGGTCAGGTCTTTGATACGGATTACCATGATGCCATTACCCATATTCCGGCTGAATCACCTGAGATGAAAGGCAGGGTTGTGGATGAAGTTACCAAAGGGTATATCCTGAATGGGAAAATCATCCGTCATTCCAGGGTTGTAGTGGCCAATTAAACATCAACTTATAATGTCTAAAAGGGATTATTACGAAATATTGGGTGTTTCAAGGGATGCATCTGCAGAACAGATAAAAAAGGCCTATCGTCAGAAAGCTTTGAAGTATCATCCTGACAAAAATCCCGGAGATGCCAGCGCCGAGGCAAATTTCAAGGAGGCTGCAGAAGCCTATGAAGTGCTCAGCAATCCGGATAAAAAAGCCCGTTATGACCAGTATGGCCATGCCGGAATGGGAAACAATTTCGGTGGTGGCTTTGGAGGAGGAATGTCTATGGAAGACATCTTCAGCCAGTTTGGAGATATTTTTGGAGGGGCTTTTGGAGGTTTTGGCGGCGGATTCAGCCAGAGAGGAGGCAGAAGGGTAAACAAGGGTAGCAACCTGAGAATCAAGGTAAGGCTCACCCTGGAAGAGATTCTTCACGGTGTAGAAAAAAAAATCAAGGTTAATAAATACGTAGGCTGTAAATCCTGTGGTGGCAGTGGTGCCAAAAATTCGAATGCTTTTCACACCTGCTCTACCTGTAACGGACAGGGGCGTGTAACCAGGGTAACCAATACCATCCTGGGGCAGATGCAAACGACCGCAAGCTGTCCTCATTGCGGGGGAGAAGGCAGAATTATATCAGAAAAATGCAACAGCTGTTTTGGGAATGGCATTGTTAAGGAGGAGGAAGTAATCAGCCTGAGCATTCCGGCGGGTGTTTCTGAAGGCATGCAGTTGTCTTTAAGCGGAAAAGGAAATGCTGCCGCCCGTGGGGGAATTCCCGGAGACCTGATAGTGCTGGTAGAAGAGATAGCTCATGAAAAGCTTATCCGGGATGGGAACAACCTGCTGCTCGATCATTACATCAATTTTCCTCAGGCCGTGCTGGGCACCACCATTGAGGTTCCCACCCTTGAAGGCAAAGCCAGAATAAAAATCGAGCCAGGCACCCAGGGAGGCAGGGTTTTGAGGCTTAAAGGGAAAGGGCTCCCTTCTGTTAATGGATATGGACGGGGAGATTTGCTTGTTAACATCAACATATGGACTCCCCAGCGCATCAATGCAGATGAAAAGCAAATACTGGAAGACCTTATGTCTGCAGAAAATTTCCAACCCAATCCCGGAAAGAATGAAAAGAGTTTCTTCGAACGGATGAAAGACATTTTTAATTAAGTTTTAAAACATACCCTATGGACGCCTTTTTCCGCGCAAGCCGGATATCAAAGCAGTACACCAACCATCTTGCCCTTGACGACGTAAGCATTACTGTACCCAGGCAAAGTATTTTTGGACTGCTTGGTCCCAATGGTGCAGGTAAAACCACCCTGATCAGAATCATCAATCAGATTATTGCCCCGGACTCAGGAGAAGTGATGCTCAATGGCAAACCCATGACTCCTGCAGACGTAAGAAACATCGGATATCTTCCCGAGGAACGCGGCCTGTATAAAAAGATGAAGGTAGGGGAACAGGCCATATATCTGGCGCAGTTAAAAGGCATGAAGGCATACCAGGCCAAAAAGGAGCTCAGGGTATGGTTCGAAAAGTTCGGTCTCATGACATGGTGGGACAAAAAGGTGGAAGAGTTGTCCAAGGGCATGGCCCAGAAAATTCAATTCATCGTAACGGTCCTGCATCGGCCCGGCCTGCTGATTTTTGATGAGCCCTTCAGCGGTTTCGATCCGGTAAATGTAAACCTGCTCAAGCAGGAAATCCTGAAACTGAGAAACAATGGTGCCACCATTATATTCTCTACACACAATATGGGTTCGGTAGAAGAGCTTTGTGATGAAATTGCCCTGATAAACCAAAGCCGTCTGATACTTGAAGGTAATGTAGGCAAAATTCGGAAAGAATATGCCGGGCAATTGTTTCAGGTAGAAATGGAAAGACTGTCCGGGCCCATTGAGTCTGTTATCGGCAATCGATTTGAACTGATTTCCTCTGGTGAGAGAGACGGGATACACAAAGCAAAGATCCGAATGCAAAACGGATCATCCGGCAACGAGTTATTGCAGCAACTGATTCCCAACGCTCACATTATTTCGTTTAATGAACTGACTCCCAGCATGAATGACATTTTTATCAAACTGGTCACAGGCAGTTTCCCAACAAATGAAGACGATTCATCCAACAATTTTACTGAATAATGAACAAGATTGTCATCATACTTCAGCGCGAATACCTGAGCAGGGTAAAGAAAAAATCATTCATCATTATGACCATCCTCGGGCCAATACTATTGGCCGGCCTGATGATTGCGCCTGCATTGGTATCAAATATTTCAGACAAAAAAAATGAGGTAGCCATCGTTGATGAGAGTCAGTTGTTTGGTGATAAGTTTCAGGACACAGGAAAAATTGGTTTTACATTGTTGCCTGTTTCCCTGGATGAGGCTTTGTCTTTGATGAATTCGGGAAAATTCGATGCCGTGCTGCATCTGCCGGAGGTGGCATTTCAGTCTCCTTCTACCATCCGGCTGTTTTCAGAAAAGGCCACCAATTTCAGCACCAAAATTCACATCGAGAATGTCTTGAAACAGGAATTTGAAAGCCTGAAGCTGGGAGCCGCCGGCATAGACAGAGAGGTCCTGGCATCGATAAAAACCCAATTGAACATTCACGCCGTCAGGATCAAACAGGGAGGTCAGGAAACCACGGATTATCCGGAAATTTCCATGGGACTGGGTTTTGTATCCGGCTTTCTGATCTATATTTTCATTTTTCTTTTCGGTGCTCAGGTAATGCGCGGGGTTATGGAAGAAAAAACCAGCCGAATTGTTGAGATCATTGTTTCTTCAGTGAAACCTTTCCATCTGATGATGGGAAAAATACTGGGTGTCGGACTTGTAGGACTGACACAGTTCATGATCTGGGTGGTACTGACATTTGCCATAGTGGGCGGTTTCAGGGCCATGGCCCCTGATTTGTTTGCATTTGTTCCGGATGAAAATATTTATATTACCGCAAGTCAGTCATTGAATCCCGAAGAACTCGCTGCACAGGCAGAGAGCATACAACAATCAAATACCGCACTTGGGGGGCTGATGGCTGGTTTGGCTTCAATCAATTTTCCGGTAATGATCCTTTCCTTTCTGTTTTATTTCTTCGGAGGGTTTCTGCTTTATGCGGCATTGTTTGCAGCCATTGGGGCAGCGGTAGACAATGAGGCAGATACTCAGCAGTTCATGTTGCCTGTAACCATTCCCATCATCTTTTCCCTTATCATGGCCCAGGCAGTGATGCAGAACCCCAACGGACCAATAGCATTCTGGTTATCAATCATCCCGTTTACCTCCCCAATTATCATGATGGTGAGAATTCCTTTTGGAGTACCCTACACAGAGGTGCTCATCTCAATTATAACACTGGTGTCCGGGTTTATTTTCGCTACATGGCTGGCCGCAAAAATTTATCGCACGGGCATTCTTATGTATGGGAAAAAGGTTGGCTATGCAGACCTATGGAAGTGGATAAAACGAAGTTAGATAATTAAAACCCAAAAAATATGGCCAGGATATTGGTGGTTGATGATGAAAGAAGCATCCGGAACACCCTTAAGGAAATTCTTGAATTTGAAAAATTTGATGTTGATGTTGCCGAGGATGGAATAGAAGCCCTTGAAAAACTTGAAAAGTCTGTTTTCGACGTCATTCTTTGTGACATCAAGATGCCCCGCATGGATGGCATCGAAGTGCTTGAAAAAATTCAGGAATCCAACCCAGATGCTACCGTGGTCATGATCTCCGGACATGGAACCATAGATACTGCTGTAGAAGCCATAAAAAAAGGTGCTTTTGATTTCATCCCCAAGCCTTTGGATTTGAACCGGCTGCTGATTACCATCCGCAACGCCATGGACAAGACCAAATTGGTAACCGAGACCAAAGTGTTGAAAAAGAAGGTCAGCAGGTCTTATGAAATGATTGGGCAGAGCGAACCCCTAATGCGAATCAGGGAAATGATCGCAAGGGTTGCCCCCACCGATGCCCGGATTTTCATTACAGGTCAGAATGGATCGGGAAAAGAACTGGTGGCCAGGGGAATTCACGAACTCAGCAATCGCTCCAAGGGACCCTTCATTGAGGTTAACTGTGCTGCCATCCCTTCTGAGTTGATCGAAAGTGAGCTTTTTGGTCATGAAAAAGGGTCTTTTACTTCAGCCATCAAACAAAAAAAGGGAAATTTTGAGCTGGCACACGGTGGTACCATATTTTTGGATGAAATCGGTGATATGAGCCTTGCAGCACAAGCCAAGGTATTAAGAACACTTCAGGAAAACAAAATTACCCGGGTTGGAGGGGAAAAAGAAATTCCTGTAGATGTCAGGGTGCTGGCAGCAACCAATAAAAACATCCAGAAAGAAATTGCAGAGGGAAATTTCAGAGAAGACCTTTACCATCGATTAAGTGTCATACTTATACACGTTCCCTCGCTAAACGAACGCTCTGAGGACATTCCCCTGCTTGCCGCTCATTTTCTTCAGCAATTGAGCGAACAGGGTATGCCCGTTAAGGAGTTTACCGAAGATGCCCTGGAAGCCCTTAAGAACATCCATTGGACAGGCAATATCAGGGAATTGCGAAACGTAGTTGAACGTCTTGCCATACTTTGCGATAAATTGATCACTGCCAGGGATGTGGAAGATTATGCCCAACCACTGAGTTCGATTAAAGGAAAATAAGAATTCGTCTATTTAACGAAATTATTTTACAATTAAGGCCCTTGTGTTTTATTTAATACGCAATGACTTTTTTTATTGCTATACGACCACTGTTTTAAGACGTATTATCATTGTGTTTTTTTTCACACTGTATAGTCTTTTTATTTTGACATAATTCATCGAAATACCATATTTTTGCTGAATCATCAACATCCCATTACTTCTGTATGATTCACAAATACCGCCCCATCACCCTCTTACTGCTTTCTTATCTTGCAGTATTTGTTTTCTCTCACAAAACTGCTTTTGCATCTGACAAAAACCTGGCATTTGACGATGCATCCAATGGCAGGCTCAGTGTATTTCTCGATTGCCCCTGGTGGTGCGATACAGACTTTATCCGGGAGATTATACCCCTGGTAGATTATGTAAGGGATAAGGAACTCGCCCAGGTTCACATTATTATGAACCGTCATGGAGGGGGGAATGCCGGAACCACCTATACCATTTCATTTTTCGGCATGAAGCAATTTGCCGGTATGTTTCATGAATTGGAGTACTGGGCTCCTTCAACTAACACAGCGGACGCCAACCGCAGGGGCTATACCGAAATGCTGAAAATCGGTCTTGCGCCATACATTGTAAGGACCAATATGGCGCAATTTGTTAAGGTAAACTACTCCTATGACCCCAAAAGAACGGAGAAACAGGCAGCCCCGGTAAAAGATCCATGGAACAACTGGGTATTTGAGATTTATGGTGGGGGAAATTTTTCAAAAGAAGAAAAGAATTCCAATATGAGCTTCCGTTGGGGAGGGTCAGCTGAAAAGGTAACCCATGAGTGGAAAATTCGCATCAGGCCCTATTTCAATTACTCAGAGCGAACCTTTATCACCACAGATGCCACCATAAAAAGAGAGTCCCATAGAAATGGATTTAATGGCCATCTGATCAAGAGCATCAATGACCATTGGTCTGCAGGACTTATGGCCAATATGCTCTCAAGCACTTTCCACAACATGAACTTCAATATTGAAATCAATCCCGCCATTGAATTCAGCCTGTTCCCCTACAGAGAGGCAACAAAACGCTCCATTACTTTTGCCTACAGAATGGGTTATGGATACCATGATTATATAGCTGAAACCATCTTTATGAAAACCGAGGAATACCTTTTCGGACATTCCATTGAGGCCAATGTGCGGTTTCAGCAACCCTGGGGCACCATGCGCGCAGGCCTTTCAGGATCTCATTATTTCCATGATTTCTCAGCCAACCGCGCAACCTTCAACACCAATCTTAACCTCAGATTATTTCAGGGGTTCTCCCTGTCTTTGAGCGGGAATTTTGATTTGATTAACGATTTGGTCTCTATACCCAAAGGAAATATGTCCATTGAAGACATTTTGCTTCAGCAGCGCCGCCAGGCCACCAGTTACCAGATGTCCGGTTCAATTGGACTTTCATATACTTTCGGATCAAGGACCACAGGTGTCTACAACCCCCGACTGTAAATCGGCATAGCCCACACTTGCGGCGTTCGATAAAACCTCAGGGGCCGCTGACAGGATTTCTCCTGCAGCGGCCCCTGGATTATTTGCGGTCTGTTGTTAAACCTGGGTGTAGTCCATCATGGCGTAGCGCTTGTAAGTTGCGTAGCGCCACTTGGCATTCTCTTCAGCAGCTTTGAACAATTCGGCAGCCTGTTTTGGGAAAGCCTTCTTCAATGAACTGTAACGCACTTCAGAAGCCAGGAAATCCTGGAATTTGCTCCAGTCAGGCTCTTTGCTGTCAAGCTGGAAGGGATTCTTGCCTTCCTGTTCCAATAGCGGGTTGTAACGGTAGAGCTGCCAGTAGCCGGCTTCAACAGCATCTTTGGTTTGCTGCTGGGTTGAACCCATTCCATTGCGAAGGCCGTGGTTGATACATGGGGAATAGGCAATAATAACAGAAGGTCCCGGATAGGCTTCTGCTTCGCGAAGCGCTTTCAGGAACTGATTCTGATTTGCACCCATACCTACCTGTGCAACGTAAACATAACCATAGGATACTGCCATAAGACCAAGATCCTTTTTGCGAACTTTCTTACCGGAAGCAGCAAATTTGGCAATGGCGCCAACAGGGGTTGCCTTTGAGGCCTGACCACCGGTATTGGAATAAACCTCTGTATCCATAACCAGGATATTCACATCTTCACCGGAAGCAATTACATGATCCAGACCGCCATATCCAATGTCATATGCCCAGCCGTCACCACCAAACATCCAAACGGATTTTTTAACCAGATACTGTTTCAAATCCAGAATTTGGCGGGCAACCGCATGTTTTTCATTGCCAAGACTGGCAACGACTTTTTCTGATGCGGCTTGTGAGGTTGCGGCATCGTTAAATGCAGCCAACCATTCGTTAAATGCCTGACGGGTATCTTCATTCAGTTCTCCCTGAAGGGCTGTCTGCATCAACCGGGCAATTCTCTCGCGAAGCTTACGAACTCCGGTGGCCATTCCAAAGCCATACTCGGCATTGTCTTCAAACAGAGAGTTTGCCCAGGCCGGACCATGACCGTTTTTGTTCGTGGTATATGGGGTGGCAGGTGCAGATCCTCCATAGATAGAAGAACATCCGGTGGCATTGGCAATCATCATGCGATCGCCATAAAGTTGGGTAATCAGCTTAATATAGGGCGTCTCACCACAACCGGCGCATGCACCGCTGAACTCAAATAAAGGCTGTGCAAACTGGCTGTTCTTAACTGATTGTTCTTTGTTTAGAAGGGTGTCTTTGTAGCTGACATTCTTGCTTATCCAATCCCAGTTTTTGTCTTCATGCATCTGTGAGTCAAGAAGCTGCATCTCCAGAGCTTTTTTGGGGGCAGGACATACATCAACACAATTGCCGCAACCTGTGCAATCGAGCGGACTGACCTGCATGCGATACTTATGCCCGGCAAGGGATTTTCCATTGGCATCAACAACAACAAGCCCTTTGGGAGCAGATGCCATCTCTTTTTCATCCAAAAGGAATGGTCTGATTACAGAGTGGGGGCAAACGTATGAACATTGGTTGCACTGAATGCAATTCTCAGAAATCCACTCAGGAACATGCACGGCTATTCCCCTTTTTTCAAAGGCAGTAGTACCCTGAGGGAATGTACCGTCTTCACGACCCAGGAATGCACTTACCGGAAGATCATCGCCTTTCTGTGCATTCATCGGAAATACGATGTCGCGAATAAATTCAGGCACATCGTTGCGGGGTTCTGCCGGCTTAACCTGGATTTTCTTCCAATCAGCAGGAATATCCACGCGAATTACTTCTCCCCCGGCGTCAACGGCAGCATTGTTCATGCGAACAATTTCCTCGCCCTTAAGGCCATAGGATTTCTTAATAGCGTCTTTCATTTCTGCAACGGCCTGCTCATAGGGAATAACTTCCGCAACCTTAAAGAAAGCACTTTGCATGATGGTATTGGTACGACCACCTAGTCCGATTTTCTCAGCGATCTCCGTAGCATTGATAATATATAGTCTGATGTCGTTATCAGCCATATATTTTTTCATATGATCGGGAATACGGCGGAGGGTTTCCGTCTCATCCCAAATGGAATTCAACAGGAAAATGCCTCCCTTTTTAAGCCCTTTGAGCATGTCGTACTTCTCAAGGTAGGCCGGAACGTGACAGGCCACAAAGTCAGCGGCATTGATCAGATAAGGTGAACGTATGGGGCTATCGCCAAAACGCAGGTGGGAAACGGTAATTCCACCAGACTTTTTGGAGTCATAGGAGAAATAGCCCTGAGCATATTTATCGGTAGTATCACCTATAATTTTGATGGAATTCTTGTTTGCACCAACGGTTCCATCAGCGCCGATACCATAAAACTTGGCAGCATAATTTCCTTTGGGAGACACATCGATGTTCTCGCCAACTGGAAGTGACCTGAAGGTAACATCATCAACGATTCCAACAGTAAACTGGTTTTTGGGCTCGTTCATCTTCAGGTTGTCATAAACGGCTACAATATGTGCAGGAAGGGTATCCTTGGAGCTGAGTCCGTAGCGTCCGCCAACGATCAGTGGCGCATTTTCCTTTCCATAGAACAATTCGCAGATATCAAGGTAGAGGGGGTCACCGTTGGCGCCAGGTTCCTTGGTACGATCAATCACGGCGATACGCTTAACGGTTTTGGGCAGAACCCTGAAGAAATATTTGGCAGAGAATGGCCTGTAAAGGTGTACGGAAAGCAAGCCAAGTTTCTCTCCCTGGGAATTTTTGAAATCAATTGTTTCCTTAATGGTCTCTGTAATTGAGCCCATGGCTATAATGATGTGCTCAGCATCAGCTGCGCCATAATATGTGAAGGGGTGGTATTCCCTGCCGCAAATCTTGGAAATCTGCTGCATATAATCTTCTACAACATCGGGAACAGCATCATAAAATAAATTGGCAGCTTCCCGGGTCTGGAAATAAATATCCGGATTCTGCGCCGTACCTCTTGTTACAGGGTGCTCAGGATTTAAAGCACGGTCTCTGAAAGCCTGAAGGGCTTCCATATCAATCAGTTTTGCAAGCTCATCCTGATCACACTCTTCAACCTTCTGAATTTCGTGCGAGGTTCTGAATCCATCAAAGAAATGAAGGAAAGGAACACGCGTTTTAATTGCAGCAAGGTGTGCTATGGGAGCAATATCCATAATTTCCTGCACACTGCCGGTAGCCAGCATGGCAAAACCAGTATGGCGCGTACTCATTACATCCGAATGGTCTCCGAAAATAGACAGTGCCTGAGCAGCAAGACTCCTTGCAGATACATGCAAAACTGCAGGCAGCAATTCTCCGGCCATTTTGTACATGTTTGGAATCATCAGCAGCAAACCCTGGGAAGCGGTATAGGTGCTTGTCAATGCACCTGCCTGCAAAGAACCATGAACAGCGCCAGCTGCTCCGGCCTCAGACTGCATTTCCACAAGAGTAACTTCTTCTCCAAAGATGTTTTTTCTGCCCCAGGCAGCCCATTCATCCACATTCTCAGCCATGTTAGACGAAGGGGTAATAGGGTAGATGGCTGCTACTTCACTAAACATGTAAGCTACATGCGCTGCCGCATGGTTGCCATCACATGTAATGAACTTTTTTGTTTTTGTCATAGTTGTATGTATTTATAAACAGTCTTGATAGTAAGGCAGTTAGGAATGATAAATTCCGCTGCAAAATTACTAAAAAACTCCCATTCTTCTATTACCACCAGCCTATTTATAACGATTTTACGTAAGATAAAAAGCTGAGTTGTTAATCAAAAAACAGCCAGGAAACGCCAAATTTGAACGCCGTATCAGGCAGGGGATAAAACGGGATGGAATAATTGGGCAGGGTCCCTGCCAGGGGGGAAAGGTTTTGCATTTTCAAAAAGAACCGGGTGCGTTTTATTTGAAGGTTAACAAATGCATCCAGAAGATAAGCATCCCTTGATGAGTATGTATTCTGAGCATAAAACAGCCCATTAACAGGCATAAATCGCATAAATTCATAAGAGGGAATCCATGTAAAATCAAAGCCGGCCTGCAAGCCCAAAGCACCCTCGAACAGGTGGGTGTCTGCATAAAGGCTGTTATAGCCTGCAATGCCGGGAAAGCGTTCGAAATTTGTACTTGAAAAGTGCTGAAACATCCATTGGTGCCTTGACCGGAATACTCCAAAAGAAAAATTCAGGGTGGCAGCAGCGGTGAAGGCCCTCACAGCATCAGGATTCTGAACGGGTATGGCCAAATGATTGAGATAAACCTGATTTCTCAATTCATATACATTCGCTTCAAGCTTTAGGAACGGCCAGCTCACAGAGACTCCCAATCTGCTTATTTCAGACAACCCAAGCTGGTTTTCCCAGGAAATGTAATTGCTGTAAAACCGGGAAAAAATATAATCCGGACGCTCTTTCCAGTGTCCCAATGTAAGCGTCAACAGTCCCAATCTGTCAGCATTGACCAATACACCTCCCTCGGCTGCAATTTCCCCATCGCGGTATCCACCCCGGGTCTGGCTGGCTTTCCCAAAAAGGTTTACAGAACCGGAAATCCTCCCTGCAAACTCAAAACCCAGGGTAATATGCTGAAAATCTTCTGATCCCAATACATACTCATCCTTTGTAGGGGGAGCCTCCAGATTCACATAATCAGGCTGCAAAACCCTGTTCCATTCATGCTTGGCGTGCAGTCTGATACGCAAAGTCTGATTTTCATGCGTACTATTGGTCCAGGAAAACCTGTTTATGGCAGACTGAATCCTGACAGAGTCATAGCTTGCGGTTTCAAATGCAGGCGGTGATGAGAAAAAAGGATAGGGCAGCTGGTTTTCATCAAACGCATAAACCTGAGTATTATACACGAATTCATGAATGATTCTGCCTGGATTAATACTTGCTTTATTATCTTCTGAAGCATTCTGACTGAAACGAAAACCCTGGGCCAGGGATATGCCGGTTTCTCTGTATCTGGCGCTTGCTCTGTATAAGAACACTGAATCTCTGACAGGATTCTCTTCAAAATTCAAATGGTTTCTGAGCCCTCCACTTTGCAATGTTTCCAGGCGATTAGACCAAAATCCGCCCTTTACCTGATAACGTGCATTGTTGGTTTGCCATTCAGTGGTTAGTGCCAGATTCGAATTTCTTGCTGCCATACGGCTGTAAAATCCGGGTGAATTCACTACCTGATAATCCATACCCACGAAAAGATTTTCACTCAGGCGCTGATGGTGCATACCCCTGAACAACTGCTCCCTGGAGGCTCCCGTAACATAAAACATTTCTGTAAATATGTGTTCCGGCTTATAATACTTTAGCGAGCCATCAAAAAAGCGGTTGTTGCCAAACTGATTGGCCGGAAAATAGGCAAACCCATCCTTATAAGCAGGATTAAACCTCAAAGGCCTGCCCATATGTCCAATATTGCCCTTAACCGCAAAGAAGGGATCGGTTTTAAGCAAGGGATCATACAATTGAAATCCTGACAGGGTGGTATCAGCATACAGGGGTTGAATCTGAGTAATCTGACTCAGGCTGTAAAAACCAGAATAGGGAGTCTTTTTGAACACGGAGGGATTGTGCGCCTTCAAAAGAAATGAAGGAATTATCAGAAATACAATCAGAAAATACCAGGGTATAATTCCCGGCCGCAAGCCCAAATTTGGAACATTCATGACAGCCTATTGCAATGAGAGCATAAAGGTAAAAAAAAAGCCCCATCCAATTACGGACGGGGCTCTGTATTATTCCGGCAACGACAT
>CAZFOI010000002.1:0-18788 GCA_964520605.1 uncultured Bacteroidales bacterium | reverse complement strand
TGTTCGCCCATACTTCACCTGGCCTGAAATCCTGAACCCTTCGTTTGATTTGCAGTGTGGAATCAAAAAAATCAAGAAAGCCCTGATTGGAAACTACCAGATACTGATCACTTGTAAACAAAGCAATTTTTTTGTGAAAATACTCTGTTCCAAATGGTATGAAAACCTGCCAGCCTTGATTTACCTGGTAGTATAATATGTCCTGCTGCCCGTTTCGAATGTTTACAAACACCCTGCCGTCGAAAAATGCGATCATATTGGTCAGTTCCTGAGGCAGGCCGGTAATGGAAACCTTTTCCCAGTTCTGGAAGTTGGCCAGGTTGGTGCCATCATCTGGGGCATGTTGAAGCCCCAGGGCTGTTGCTGCATAAAACCGACTTCCATCGTGCGTAAGATCAAAAACAGCCAGCTGGGACCCCTGATTGCCAATAAACCAGGTGTCGCGAATAAGCCTGGTTTCCATGTCGAATTGAACAACCCCAAAATCACAGGCCAAATAGGCAAACCGACCAATGATTCTGATTTGGTGAATCTTTTTGCCTCCCGGAAAAGAGGCCATCCGGATATCGGGTACATTGGTTATCCTGCCTCCCTGTAAATAGTCGAAGTTGCCGTTTTCATAAGCAATAAGCAACAAATCCCTTTCCTGATCGTAAGCCAGGGCAGAAATCCCAAGATCGCTCAGGCCATGAATCTTGTTAAAAGGCGCAATGCTTTTGTTATCCTTATTGTAAAACAATAGAGAATAGGGTGTGGCGGATATAATATAAGAAGGTGTCTCGACCAGGGCCACCATCTCTTTACCAGGCATGTGGTAACGCCATTGGCCTATGGGAATCCCCTGACCATTGGCCCCAAATGTACAGAATGTGGTAATTGCAAGCAAAATGCAAATACGCAGGACAGATTGAATAATTTGCCGACAGCAGGCAAAATGGGTCACAGGCATGATCAGAATATATTCTGTCTGAAATAATCGCGCGGGGTCTGTTCCCTGCGATATGCATTACAGTCGATTTGAACCGACAAGGGCCTTGCCGGCCTTTCAAAATCGTCTTTGCTTAAATTCAGGCTTGGGTCGGCATAGGCTTTTTGCATAAACAGGGCCCATATAGGCAGGGATGTGTTTGCTCCCTGGCCCAATGTAAGACTCCGGAAACGGATGCCCCTTTCTTCTGCACCAACCCATATGCCGGCAGCCAGATCGGGTGTAATACCGATAAACCAACCGTCGGAATGGTTTTGTGTTGTGCCGGTTTTTCCGGCAATGGGGTGGTTGAAGTTATAGCGGAACTGAAGCCGGCGGCCGGTACCGCTTTCTACCACTCCTTTCATGAGTTCCAGAGTAAGGAATGCGGTTTCTTCGCTAATGGCTTCATGGCGCTCCGGAATAAATGCTTCAATCAGATTTCCGTTTTTATCAGAGATGTGGGTAATAAAAGCGGGTTTGATAAAAACCCCTTTGTTGGCATAGGTTGCCATAGCACCAACCATCTCATAAACAGAAATATCCGGGGTGCCGAGGCTGAGGGCAGGTACGGCATCCATGGGGGCTGTAATGCCCATTTTTCTTGCCAGTCTGATAACTGCCAGGGGAGAGTATCGTTTCATTAAAAACGCCGAGACATTGTTTACCGAGTTGGCAAGTGCCCACTTTAGTGATACCATTTCCCCTTCCCTTTCATCCGATGAATTTTTTGGCTGCCAGACAGATCCGTCCCACATGGTGAAGCTAACCGGAGTGTTGGGAACTTCTGTGCATGGGCTGAACTCGCCTTCCTGCATGGCCAGAGTATATAAAAACGGCTTGAAAGTAGAACCCACCTGTCTTTTACCGGTAGTTACATGATCGTATTTGAAATGCCGGTAATTGATGCCGCCAACATACGCCTTAACAAAACCCGTCTGGGGTTCAACCGCCATCATGCCGGTATTCAGGAAATGCTTGTAATACCAGATTGAGTCCAATGGCGTCATAAGGGTATCAATGTCTCCGTTCCATGAGAATACGCGCATTTGCACAGGGGTGCGGAAGGAACGTTGAATAGAGTCTTCCGGGATGCCCTGACGGCGCATATTGTGATACCGGTCTGATCTTCTGACCGAATTGTTTATGGAATTGTTAATCTGATCCTGGGTAAGATCCCTTCCAAAAGGCGCATTTCTGTATCCCCGCCAGTGCCTGAAAAACTCTGGTTGAAGTGTTTTCCCCATATGCTCCGCAACAGCCTCTTCAGCATATCGCTGGAGACGAGAATCAATGGTAGTGTATATCCTTAAACCGTCTTTGTAAATATTATATGGAGTACCATCGGGTTTTAACCGCGTCCTGCTCCATTCGCCAAGCACCTGGCGGAGGTGTTCCCTGAAATAGGTTGCCAAACCCGTATTCTGGTCCTGAATGCGAAACCTTGACATGTCCAGTGGTGTATTGCGCAAGGAATCGAGTGCCTCCCTTCCCAGATAACCATATTTCCCCATCTGGCCAAGGACAACCTGCCTGCGCTGAAGGGCGCGCTGGGGGTTCCTGACCGGATGAAACCATGATGGTGCCTTCAGCAAGCCAACCAACATGGCAGCCTCCTCAACTTTCAGGGAGTCTGGGGATGTGTCAAAATATGTTTTGGCGGCAGACTTGATGCCAAATGCATGGCTTCCGAAATCTACCGTATTCAGGTACATGGCAATGATTTCTTCTTTGGTGTAGTTTCTCTCGAGCTTTGCTGCTGTAACCCATTCTTTGAGCTTGATGATGACCATTTTTGGCAGGGATGGACTTTCCTGTCTGGGGAAAAGGTTTTTTGCCAGCTGCTGGCTCAGGGTGCTGCCTCCACCTGCGCTACGGTTCCCTCCCAGGAGATTTCTTATAATTACCCTGGAGATACTTCTTACATCTACTCCGGAATGATAATGAAAGCGGATGTCTTCAGTGGCAAGCAATGCGTTTACCATATTGGGGGATATCTCATCATAGTGGACGTTAGACCGGTTGTGAATATAAAAAGTGCCCAGGAGAACACCGTCTGATGAATAAATTTCGCTTGCCAGGTTGGATCGGGGGTTTTCCAATTCTTCAAATGAGGGCATAAAACCCCACCATCCCATGGAAATGGTAGAAAGCAAGAGGAACAGCAGAATCAGCGGAGAAAACAATATTCCCCAAAAGTACAGCAGTAGTTTGTTTTGCTCGTTTAGCCTGATTTTACCCATATATAATGATGGCTTTATTATTCAAACGCTATGCAGCGGTTATTATTTTTTCCGGATCATTATACCGGCATCTGAAATTCCGGGAAGCGGATTGGTTCTCATGCCATGCCGGATCCTGATGGTGTATGTTCCGCTATCCGGAAACCAGACATTATCCCTGAAAAGATATTCACTGGATTTGATACGGCCGAAACCTTTCCCGGTCCATTTGCCTGTTCTGTCGGCCAGAATGCATTCCAGCGTGTCGCGCATGATGCGATTGTCTGGAAACTCAATGTCCAGAAAAACATATAAATTGCTAAATGGATAATCTGTGGTATGCCTAAGCAGGAAATGCATGGTGTGAAGGCCTGTGGTGTCGGCAACCGGGATTTCAAAGACCAGGGGCTGATTCTTTTCCCAGCCATCTTCATTCACCGGATTATTCCCCATAAACAGGGTGTTGTTATTGCAGGCAGCGAATGTAAGCAGCACCATTACCAACATAATGGAATAACCAAGCGGCAGATACGCCCGTTTGTTGCTCTGTCTGAATAAGCTTGCATTCATTCGCATCATACTGAAGAAAGTTTTATCCTGGAGCTTCCTTAAGGTTATCAGTCATTGCCCATGGATGAATTACCCG
The DNA here is from genome assembly GCA_964520605.1 of uncultured Bacteroidales bacterium. GTDB lineage: Bacteria > Bacteroidota > Bacteroidia > Bacteroidales > UBA7960 > CAZFOI01. The sequence goes on along the minus strand of CAZFOI010000002.1, from coordinate 14,953 downwards.
GTTTTTTCTTTTTTCTTTTCTTTTTCTTACGGGCAATCCCGGGATTGTCGAATCGGGTGAGGCTGTCCTCGGCAGGTTGATCAATCTCTCGCGTGGGCTTTTCCTGAATTTCTGCAGGCACATTTCCCAGAAGGTCTTCAGGGTATTTTTTGCGCTGGTTCAATTCTATAATTTCCCTGACCCTGTCGGCGGGGATCATAACAATTTGATCCAGGCTGTCCTTGTAGGAATAACCCATAATCATCCTGAGTACATCCATTTTTTGGAAAACAGCCGGCCCCCGGGAGGTCTGAAGAACCACAGAAGTGTCGGGAATGTTGCGAAGGGCATCAGCATAAATATCGTCTTCGTAATTGATGCAACATTTAAGCTTGCCGCATTGACCTGCCAGCTTTTGAGGATTAAGGGATAACTGCTGGTTTCTTGCGGCATTTGTTGATACGGTGCGGAAATTGGTAAGCCAGGTGGAACAGCACAATTCCCGGCCACAGGATGCAATGCCGCCAAGACGGCTGGCTTCCTGTCTCATTCCAATCTGACGCATTTCAATTCTGACATTGAAGGCCTCGGCAAGACTCCTGATTAAAACCCTGAAATCTACCCTGTCGTCAGCGGTGTAGTAAAAAGTGGCCTTGGTTCTGTCGCCCTGATATTCTACGTCACTTATCTTCATTTGAAGCTTAAGCGATGAGGCTATTTCTCTGGAACGCAACATGGTCTGATCTTCTGACTTAATCGCGGATGTCCATTTCTCAATATCAGAAACCCTGGCCCTACGGTAAACTTTTTTGAATTCTGACTGGCGGATACTGCTTTTTTTCTTCTTTAACTGAAGCCTTACTACCTCACCGGCCAGGCTCACGATGCCAATGTCATGCCCGGGGGATGATTCTACTGCAACAATATCTCCCTCTTCAAGCTCCATATCCGGGGGTGCTGCAAAGAATTCCTTACGGCTGTTTTTAAAACGGACCTCTACCAATTCGTATGCAGGGAAGCATACGGGTGGTCTGTTGTTTTTAAGCCAGTTGGTGGCATGCAGTTTATTACAGGATGCCATATGGCCTGACTCCTGCATTCCAGATGGATTGCAGCGGCAGGTATGTCTTTTGATTCCGCTGTTGTCGTTTGTTTCCAAGATGTTGGACTATATATCTGTGCAAAGGTAGCAAAAAACTCACTTTCCTGGCCGGTGAAGCAGTCGGATCATAGTAAGAGACAGGTCAGTAAAGAGCACCCTGGCATTTGCATTCCGCTCCAGGTGGATTGAGGCCATATTCATGGCTTCGGAAATTTGCACTGTGTTGTTATGATTAACAAAGGGTGCAAATCGTTTCAGGAAATCTTGCTGTTCACCGGAAAGCCTCTCAGTCAAAGATGCGGCATAATGACCCACGAAGCCAAGCCTAAACATTTTCAGGCTGTATTGAATAAAGGATTTCTGTCTTTCCCGCCCTGTTCTGGCTATGGCATCAGTCCAGGTCTGAATGTTTTGCAAGTCTTTTGCATAACAAAACCGCATCCATTGCCTGAATTGCTCAAAATGGGCCTGTGGTTCCTGATCGCTGTCCAACAGCCTCAGGGCTTCGGAATAACTTCCCTCAGAAAGAAAAGCAATATGGCTTGCCGTATCAGCGTCTACTCCTTTGGATGTTGTAAGTGTGTCTACAATCTCCTTGTCGGAAAGCAAGGGAACCTTTATGAGTTGCATTCTCGAAAGAATGGTGTTGATAATCTGATCCCTGTTCTCGCTCACCAGCAAAAAAAGAGTGTGTTCGGGAGGCTCTTCAAAGGTTTTCAACAACACCGGACCCGCAGCATGGTAGAATTTCTCCGGCATATAGATCAGAATAATTTTATATTGACTCTCATAGGGTTTATAGCCTACAATCCTGATAATGTTGTTGCAGTCTTCTTTGTTGATGATTGCCTGCTTGTTTTCAATGCCGGCTGTGTTTAGCCAGTTCTCGTAGGAGAAGTATGGTGAATCAGCAATCATTTGCCGCCAAAGGGCCTGGAAATTCCTTTGCGAGGATTCTTTGGCCTTTTCCTTATTGGCAGTAGGGAAAAAAAAGTGAAGGTCAGGGTGCTCCAGTTTTTGTATCTGCAAACATGACGGGCAGGCACCACATGAATCCTCAGTGGTTCTGAACCCGCACTGAATGTATTGTGCCAATGCCAGTGCAAGCGGAAGATGTCCGCTGCCTTCCTGGCCCAGGAGCAATATGGCGTGGCCTATCCTGTTGCTGTGGACATTTTGTATGAGTTGACCGATCAGACGCCTCTGGCCTGCAATATTTTTAAAAAGCATGAGTTATATGTCTCAGAATGTATCAGGTGTAAAACTGAACGCTACAAATGTAATGGAATTGCGCAAGCGAACCGGGCTGCCGTTGCTTTTTCGGAGTCAGTCCATGCGCAATTAAGTGTGAAAACCTGACAATGAACATTTTGGCATGCTTATTGTTAATCATGCTTGCCCCTTATAAGGCAAACGACTTTATGTGTAACGAAATTATCCGGAATGCAAATGCATCGAAAAACCAGAATTGCCCTGGCAGGCCTGGTCTTTTTACTGATAGCCACTGTCCTGGTTTTGATTGAATCAGGGATAGGCAACCAACGAATGACTGGGGACGAACCAATCGATTGCGACCTTACTGAAGTTATCCAACGCGGGGTTTTGCGCGCTTCCACCAATTACAATTCCACCAATTATTTTGTATATCGCGGGGAGCCCATGGGGTTTCACCTTGAAATGCTAAGGCATTTTGCCAATCACCTGGGTGTTGAACTTGAAATAACCGTGAGCAACGACCTGGATGTAAACTTTGATTGCCTGCTGAACGGCGGAGGCTGCGATTTGATTGCAATGGATCTGACTGTTACCCAGTCGAGAAGACAATTGGTGCAATTTACCACACCTCATAGCCATACCAGACAGATGCTGGTACAGCGGCGTGTTCATGGCCAATTGCCGCTTAGAAATCAACTGGATCTGGCAGGCAGGACCGTACATGTTCAAAGAAATACTGTATATATAGATCGGTTGATTTCCCTTATGGAGGAAATTGGCGACACCATTTATGTGGTGGAAATGCAGGAAGATGTTGAACAGCTTATTGAAATGGTGGCAAAAGGCGATATTGATTTTACCATTTCAGATGAGCAGCTTGCCAGGCTTAACCAGCACTATTATGCCAATCTGGATGTGCAGACACCGGTCAGTTTTTCCCAGCATCTTTCCTGGGCGGTAAGACATTCCTCTAACACCTTGCTTGAAGAGATCAATCAATGGCTCGAAGATTTCAAACAAACGGATGTATATGCCAGCCTGTATAACAAATATTATAATAACCCAAGGTCTGTATACATGGCGCGGAGCCAGATGCATTCCCTGGGTGGGGGAAAAATTTCTCCTTTCGATCATTACTTTAAGGAGTATGCATCAATTGTTGGCTGGGACTGGCGTCTGATTGCATCCCTGGCCTTTCAGGAATCCCGTTTTGATCCTGAGGCAGTATCATGGGCCGGAGCTTTCGGGCTTATGCAACTCATGCCTGGTACAGCAGATGTGTACAATTTGATACCAGAGTCCCCGGTGTCTGCGCATATTCTGGCCGGCGTAAATTATCTTAAATGGCTCGATCAGGTTCTTTCTGAACACATTTCGGATAAGGATGAGAGGGTGAGGTTTGTCCTGGCGTCCTATAATGTTGGCATAGGGCATGTGCTGGATGCCCGTCGGCTGGCTGAGAAATATGGGAAGGACCCCAATGTCTGGAAGGACAATGTTGATTATTTTCTTCTTAACAAGTCCCAACCAAAATATTACCAGGATCCGGTAGTAAGGTTTGGGTATGCCCGCGGAGTGGAACCTTTCAATTATGTTAATGAGATAATGGAGCGTTATGCGCATTATCGCAACGCCATGAGGGGCTGATTCCTTACTTATGGGATGCCTAATGCGCTTCCAGCCAGTTCTTTCCGGTGCTAATATCAATTTCTATCGGAACCGACAGATTGGCCGCATATTTCATGCCGTTTTCTATCAGGGGCTTTAGGATATCCACTTCTGAAGCCAGCACATCAAAGACCAGTTCGTCGTGCACCTGAAGGATCATTTTGCTTTTTAGCTTTGCTGCTTCCATGTTCTTGAAGATGCTGATCATGGCCATCTTGATCATGTCTGCAGCCGAACCCTGAATGGGTGCATTGATTGCGTTACGTTCTGCATATCCCCTGACCACTCCGTTGCTGCTATTGATTCCGCTTATATAACGACGCCGTCCGAATATGGTGGTAACGTATTCGTTTTTTCTGGCAAATTCTATGGTTTTGTCCATATACTCTTTGATGCCCGGATATTTGTCAAAATACTGATGGATGATATCAGCGGCTTCTTTTTTGGGGATATTCAATCTTTCTGATAATCCAAAGGCAGAAATGCCATAGACGATGCCAAAATTGACGGTTTTTGCGCTTCTACGCATGTCTTTGCTTACTTCCTCTATGGGTACATCAAACACCCTGGCCGCAGTAGCCGCATGAATGTCCCTTCCAGAGTGAAACGCTTCGAGCATAGCCTGATCCTTGCTCATTTCGGCAATGATGCGCAATTCTATCTGACTGTAATCGGCTGCCATAAGAATGTAGTCCTCGTTGCGGGGAACAAAGGCCTTGCGGATGGTCCGTCCTTCTTCAGTGCGGATAGGGATGTTTTGCAGGTTGGGGTTGTTCGATGACAACCTGCCGGTGGCAGCAACAGCCTGATTATAAGAAGTGTGAATGCGCCCTGTAAAAGGGTTGATCAGGCGTGGGAGTGCATCGGCATAGGTTGATTTAAGTTTGGCCAGACTTCGGTAATCCAGGATGTGTTTGATAATAGGGTGTCTTGATTCAAGTCTGGTAAGAACATCTTCCGATGTGCTGTATTGTTTGGTTTTGGTTTTTTTGGCTTTTGGATCTATTTTCAGTTTGTCGAATAAAATCTCACCCATCTGCTTAGGAGAGGCAATATTGAAGGTGGTTCCGGCCAATTCGAATATGGCATTTTCAAGTTCCGAGATACGATGCTGCAACTCCAGGGAGTATTGATCAAGGGCCTCACGGTCAATGCGTACTCCTTCGTGTTCCATCTGGGCAAGAACCGGTATCAGGGGTGTTTCGATCTGGTGAAAAAGCCCTGTCAACTCTTTTTCCTGCAACATGGGTTCAAAAACTTCCCTCAATTGCTGGCACACATCGGCATCTTCGCAGGCATAAACGGTCAAATCCTCAAGGGGAACATCCCGCATGCTTTTTTGACTCTTTCCCTTTTTCCCAATCAGGGCCTCAATGCCAACAGGGGTGTAATTCAGATAGGTTTCAGCCAGGACGTCCAGGTTGTGACGCATATCCGGCTGCAAGAGATAATGAGCCAGCATGGTGTCGAATAGTTTGCCTGACACCCGGATTCCGTAATTCCTGAGCACAGCGATATCAAATTTCAGGTTTTGCCCTGTTTTTTCTATTTCCGGGTTTTCAAAAACGCTCCTGAAGTGTTCCAGAATCTCCGTAACTTTCTCCCTTTCAGCAGGCAGCGGAACAAACCAGGCTTTCCCGGGTTTTGTGCAGAAAGCCATTCCCACAAGATGGTCTGAAAGCACATCCAGGCCTGTGGTTTCGGTGTCGAAACAAAATGCTCTGCATTCTTCCAGTTCCCTGGCAAGCTTACGAAGGGCCTCCTCATCCTGCACCCTTATGTAATCCTTTTCTTTCATTAATAGGGCCATCCGCTCTCTTCCTGATTCAACCGGATCTGCAAAAGCGTCCTGGCTACTGAAAAGATCCATTTGTCCTGATGCCGGCACGGGGGCAGGGGCCGGTTTCTTTTCTTCAGGTGGAGGCATGATGTCTTTGTCGGTAAAGATTCTTCTGGCAAAGGTTCTGAACTCAAGCTCATCCAAAAGGGGGATCAGTTTTTCCGGATCAGGGGATTTGAGCCTGAATGCCGGCTCATCCCATGAAACGGGGGCATCGAGAATGATGGTGGCCAGGTTTTTGGACATAAGGGCCTGATCGGAGAAGGCAGCCAGGTTCTCCTTTATGCGGGGCTCTTTTACCTGGTCAAGGTTTTTTAGCAGGTTTTCAATGGAACCAAATTGTCCGATCAGGTTCTTGGCTTTTTTTTCTCCGATTCCCGGTACCCCGGGAATATTGTCAGAGGCATCGCCCCATAAGCCCAGTATGTCTATAAGTTGCCCAGGCCTGCTGATCCCGAATCGTTCACAAACTTCCCTGACACCCCATATTTCCGCATCCGTTCCGGTTTTTCCGGGTTTGTACATGAAGACTTTTTCTGAGACAAGTTGCCCGAAATCCTTATCGGAAGTCATCATAAACACATCAAAACCTTCCTTTTCGGCCTTTTTTGCAAGTGTTCCAATGATATCATCGGCTTCATAACCTTCGCTTATCAGCACGGGGATTCGAAAGGCCTCCAGCAGTCTGGTGATATAGGGAATAGAAAGGATTATGTCTTCGGGGGTTTCCTGGCGGTTTGCCTTATATTCTGAAAAACCTTCTTCACGAATGGTTTGTCCGGCATGATCAAAAGCCACGGCCAAATGGGTGGGGGCTTCTTTTTTGATTACCTCGGTGAATGTGTTGGCAAATCCCAGAATGGCTGAGGTGTTCAGTCCTCTTGAATTGACCCTGGGATTTCTGTTTAGAGCGTAATAGGCCCTGTAGATCAAGGCCATGGCATCGAGCAAAAACAGTTTCTTGTTTTCTGGCATGTATAAGCGGTTTAAGGCAAATATACGCAAGATATGCGGGATATGCCCAAAAGCAAAAAAGCCCGGTTTTCCGGGCTTTTTGCTGTTAACCTAAACAACATGAAGAGAAAATGTAAAGGCAGGTTGTAAACCAAACTAAACCAATTCGCATTAATTATTGCAAAATGCATGCCAAAACCAGGAATTATTAATAAAAAATAGGCATCAAAGAATGGCCGTTTGGCATAAAAATTCGCCTCACTGGTCAGAAGAACCATCTGTAAGCCAGGCTTATGTTGCGTCCCGGCATGGGAAAATTTCGGTCTTCGATTCTTGACAAATGGTCGCGATACCGGGTATTCAGAAGGTTTTCTATCCTTAGAATGATCAGGTGATGCCCGGGTTTGTTGATTCTATATCCTGAGGTAATCCCCACAAGGGTATAGCCATCAGTGGTATCTTCTTCAGGGGCCACCCGGTTTTGGGTCGATGCCCGGATAAGAGAAGCACCAAGCCAGGCATTGCCAAAGGTGTATTCGATTCGGGAGCGAAACCTGAATGGGGGAATAAAGGGAAGGGGTTCCTTTCCGTTAACCATTCTTTCTCCATAAACATAATCGACTCCAAGGTCTATTGATAGTGATTCAGAGGGGCGCAGCCCCAGACTCAGTTCTCCGCCCAGCAGCCGGGCCTCATCGCCTTCGTAGCGAAAGATGGGAAATCCGCTTGCCTGATCGGTCTCTCCTGTTGGAGAAAAGATGATGTAGTTTCGGAAATAGTTTACAAAACCGGCCGCTTCCAGATCAAAGTTACCGCGCTCGTATCGGATAAAAAAGTCTCCACCATGGCCAATTTCATCTTTCAGGCCAGGATCTCCCACTTCAAAAACACCTCCACCAAGGTGCATACCATTTGCAAATAGTTCTTCTATAGATGGATTTCTATGAGAACGGGCAAACTGACCCCCTACTTCCAATCCGGGAAGCGGGCGATGGTTTACACCTATAGAGCCGGAATAATTGAACGAATTTCTTTGGTTGTCAGCCTGGGGGAACATTTCATTGGCTATGGCTGAGATATGTTGGAAATCCAATCTCAGTCCAGCCTGAAGCCTGAAGATATTGCTTAATGGCATTTCCTGAAAAGTGAACAGACCAAGGGAAAACCGTTGTTCTCCAGGGGTATATATTTCTTCTCCCCCAACCTGGAGCCTGTGCCCGTGGACATTAAGCCCCAGCGCCCCACGATCGAGCATTCTCATAGGTTTGTGCTGCAGGGTCAGGGTAGAGCTAACGGCATATTTTTCATAGGTAAGGGCTACTTCCTCATCCCAAATGCCGTTATCCAATTCCAGTTCGGCTTCATCCTGATACATGCGGGACGCATTGAACCGAAACTGTCCCTTATCAAAAAACCGGTTCTGCTCAAATTGCCATCTGCCCTGCAGGGCCTGACGCTGCATTCGAATCTCTACCCTTTCATCGGGGTCATCAATGCTTTCCGGGATTTCATATACCTGCTGTGCAAAAGAAAAACTGGCACCACCCTTGCCCTTTTCGCCCGAGAACCCAATGCCGGCTGCCCCATCCATGCCCATTAATGAGGTGCCGGGAAGTTTCCCGTCGGGGGTGTTTACATCACCGGCCTGCCTGAAGGCAAAGCGGGCGGTAGCTGAAAGTTTGTCTCCTCCATGTGTAAAACGACCAAATCCGGCCCCCATGGAATTTACACTGGCTCCCTGTAGGGAAACTATACCTGATGAGCCGGAATCGGCATCATCGGGGATATCGGTGGTCATCAGATTGATTACCCCTCCCAGTGCGGAAGAACCATACAACAGGCTGGCCGGCCCACGCACCACTTCGATGCGGGACGCTGCCATTGGGTCAAGAGAAATGGAATGGTCTGCAGAAGTTTCCGAAATATCGCCCATACGCTCTCCGTTTTCGAGTATAAGGATGCGGTCTCCATCCATTCCCCTGATTACGGGTCTTGAGGGCATGGATCCCATAGACCGCATGCTGAGCCCGGGTTCTTTGCTGAGCATTTCTCCAAAGGATGCTTCGCTTCTTCTGATCAGGGCTTCTCCGGAGAACACCTGATCCGGTTGATAGCGAAAACCGCTTTGGGTGGGGGAGGAGGTAATCACGATTTCCTCGAGCCTGACGGCTTGAGGCTCAACCTCAATGTCTACCTCTATGGTTTTGTCTTTTTCTGCTGTAAAGGTTTTGAAGGTTGTGGCGTATCCCAGTCCCTGAACCACCAGGCGGTGTTCGCCCACCGGAAGGTTGGTAAGCAGGTAGTGACCGGTGCCATCGGTAATGGTACCGATGCGGGTTCCCTCAATGATGATGTTAATAAAAGGAATGTGTTCACCGGTAGCGGCATTGATTACATGACCAAAGACATTGGCATCGGTTCTGGGACGTTGTTCTGTTTCTGCCCTTAGGACATTGGAATAAAGAATCAGGAGGGTTATAAGGTAAAAATGAATGGTTGTTTTCATTGTTCAAGGATAAGTGGCTGTTGATAAAATACAAAATACAGTTTATCAGAAGAAAGGTTTGATAAGCTGCGGCTGGTTAAGACCGGTTGGTGTAGCAGGTGATCCTTAAACAACAGGGGGAGCCCTTAGAAGGGGCAGCAGGCGCAATACCGAAACCACCATTGCCCGGGTGCGCAAAACATGCAATCCCAAAAACCGAAAAAGCAGACCAAGCAAAATACCGGCAACAAGGAGTTCCGCTGCAGCAGAAAGTGCAGCCAGTATGGTGAGCTCCCAATCGGAATGTTGGTGTTTTTGAAATGGGGTATCAGCCTGTTTGGCGTTTTTAAAGGGGTGGGCATGCTCAATTACAATCCCGTTGTGAAGTATATGTAAATGCCAGTTGGCCACCCTGTTGTAGGCAACAAAGAGCAGCGCAGGAATCAGGGCAACAGACAATATGCGCCTTAGGCTGTCTGGCATGGGGACGGGGTTTTTGTGACTTGCAAAGGTAACACCAAAGGGCAGACCAAGGTTCATTCAGATTTTTATTTTTTCGCTATATTTGTGGCATTCAAAGCATTCATTAATTAAATATATACATATGAAACGAAGTGTTTTGTTTGTGGCAATGGCCACCTTGATGATGGTTTCCAGTGCGGCCCTTGCCTGCACCTCATATTTGGTTACGCCTGGTGCATCTGTGGATGGATCGAGCATGATTACCTATGCCGCTGATTCTCATATCCGGTATGGAGAATTGTATTTCCTCCCGGGAGGGCCTCAACCGAAAGGTTCTTATTTTCAGGCTTATTACAGGGGAAGCCACAAGCCCCTGGCCAAGATCCCCCATCCGGCATTTACCTATACGGTTATTGGATTTATGAATGAGAAGCAGGTTGCCATTGGGGAAACCACTTTTGGTGGAAGATCCGAGCTCAATGATACCACCGGAGGCATTGACTATGGAAGCCTGATGTTTATTTCCATGCAACGCGCTGCTACTGCCCGCGAAGCCATTCGGATCATTGCAGAATTGGTTGAGGAATATGGGTATTATGGTACCGGTGAATCATTCTCCATAGCAGATCCATATGAAGTTTGGGTTATGGAGTTAATTGGCAAGGGAACCAATATGCAGTACAACCGACGCACACGGGAGTATTATAATGCCGATAAAGGGGCCGTATGGGTGGCCAAGCGCATCCCCGACGGGTATATTTCCGCCCATGCCAACCATGCCCGCATCATGACCTTTCCGCTCGAGGATATGCAAACATCGATCAGCAGCAAAAACCTGGATATGATTAACGAGCCTGGAATTCGTGTGGTTTATGCCCATGATGTAATTGACTTTGCCCGTCGCAAGGGCTATTATGAAGGTTCGGATGCCGACTTCAGTTTTTCAGACGCCTATGCTCCCATTGATTTTGCCAAAGCCCGTTTCTGCGAAGCACGCGTATGGAGCATGTTTCGCAAGGTACATGGTGGTATGGAGCAATACAAGGATTATGCTTTAGGCTATGAGCTCTCCAACAGAATGCCTTTGTACATCAAGCCGGAGCGCAAACTTTCCGTGGCTGATCTGATTGATTTCAAAAGAGACTATTTGCAGGGAACGGAATACGATATGAGCCAGGACATTGGGGCCGGCCCCTGGGGCAAGCCCTATCGCTGGCGCCCCATGACCTGGAAGATTGATGGCAAGACATACATACACGAGCGCACCACGGCAACCCAGCAAACGGCGTTTTCCTATATTGCCCAACTTAGGAGTCAGTATCCCGATCCGATTGGTGGTATCATATGGTTTGGGGTAGACGACACCAATACCACGGTTTACGTTCCCATGTATGCCGGTATGCTCAGGGTTCCCCATTCCTTTGCCGTTGGGAACGGTCATATTCTTGAATATTCAGAAGATGCCGCGTTCTGGGTGTTTAACAAGGTGGCCCATTTTGCCTATCTGAGATATAGCCTGAAAATGCCTGATATAAGAAAGGTGCAATCCGAACTTGAATCCGGGTTTATGGCCTTTGTTCCGGCCATTGACAAAGCCGCAACGGAATTATACCATAAGGACCCGCAACTGGCCAGAGAGTTTGTTACCAATTTTTCGGTTAATATGGGAGACTATACCACCCAGCGCTGGGAAGAACTGTTTCGTTTCCTGATGGTTAAATATATAGACGGGAACCGGAAAAAGGAAGAAAATGGGGTGTTTTTAACCAACCGCTACGGAAGGTATCCGATTGTTGAGCATCCCGAATATCCGGAATGGTGGCTCAGGTTGATAGTTCAGCTTGAAGGAGACAAGCTGCTGGTGCCTGAACCCAAACAGGAATAACAAAAAAAAGGGCGCCAATCGGCGCCCTTTTTTTTCTTCAAGGGAAGGTCTTAATAGGACTTGCGGAATCCGCCACCTCTGTTTCCCTGTCCGCCAAAATCCCTGCGGGGGCGTTCTTTTCTTTCTTCAGCCTGGTTTACAACGATGCTGCGACCGTTTACCTCAGCTTCGTGCAGTTCGGCAATTGCCTTTTTGGCTGCATCGTCGTCGGGCATTTCAACAAATCCAAACCCTTTGCTGCGTCCTGTAAACTTATCGGTGATGATACGTGCTGAACTAACTTCACCATACTCCTCGAATAATTCTCTCAATTCTGCTTCCTCCAAGCTGAAAGGAAGGCTTCCACAAAAAATGTTCATCTTACAAAAAAATAATTAATAGGTAAATAAAATACGGCGTAAAAGTACGCTATTTTTTGATGCAAAAAACTTTTTTACAATTATTTAGGTGGTTTTGGCATCGGCTTCGGCTAATGTCTGGTTAATTTTGGGTCTTTTCCCAACGGATGGTTACCCTTCTTTCTCTGGAAGCTTCCACGGAGTAAATGGAAAACGCCGGATCTGCCGGCATGGTCGTCCCTGCTCTGGTGTCGCCATACGGAGTATTTGTATAAAGTAACATTCCCTTTTCGATGAATGGTCTTAGGGCACCATCATTCCAACGCATCAGGAAATTCTCGATGGAAGCAAACCTCCTTTGCGACAATATCATATTGTACCGGCTGTTGGATCGCGGACTGGCATGGGAGGTAAATACTATGGTATAGCGGTGTCCTTTCTCAAATTCCTGTATAAGGAAGGATGCGAGCCAATCCAGCTGCTGCATGCCTTTTTCTACCTCCCTGAAAAAAGTATCAACATCTTGACGCGGACTTGCCGAGTTGAAGAGAAACGAAGGTTCATTTAGCATAAATGAATCAAATGTTGTTCGGTAGTCGAGGTTGGTGGTCGTGCTGGTGCTTCTGGGATTGGGGTGGTCATTGTCAAAATATACCACAAAGAATCCATCGCGCTGGGCTTCCATAACAGGTGTTGGCATCGGTTCTGGCTCCGGAATTGGCTCTGGTTCCGGATCAGGTTGTGGCGGAATTTCAGCCAGGGGTGCTTCTGTTGCTATGGGTATTGTGGTCCATTGACTCAGGCTGAAGGAGTAAATGTTGTCATTAAACCTGGTGGTGCCCCTGTTGGAGGCAAACCACCCGGACTGATCCGAAGAAAAGGTAATGGTGAAATCGTCGTTTGGGGTGTTTATGGGATAAGGAAACAGGAAGCGCTGATCCTCCCTGAAAAGCACCAGATCGAGGCCTCCGTAGGTTTCAATATGGTTGGTGGCATAAATCAGATCTCCCAGGGGTGAAAAGGACGGAAATACTTCATCATAGGGAGTGTTGATTTTGGGACCCAGATTCACGGGCTTTTCCCAATCCATCCCATTCCATTTGGACTTATAGAGGTCAAATCCGCCAAAACCTCCTGGCATATCAGAAGAAAAGTAGAGGGTTCTTTCGCTTTCGTTGTAATGGGGGTGTTGCAAGGAGTAATTAATGTGAGCGTATGGGAATACTATGGGTTTTGACCAACCGGACATGCCCCTGACATAATACTCAAGGAAAAGATTGTGGTCTCCATGTTCATTGGCTTTGGGGTAATTCCTGGTTATGATAAGCAGGGTAGTGTCCCTGTTGATTGCCAGAGGGCCATCGTGCAGCCGGGAGTTAATATTTCCGGGCAGGAAGTTGAGGTTGTCTTGCACCTGACAATCCTGCGTAAAAGCGTGTATGTTCAGAAAAGGCTGGCCTGTATAGCGATACTTTCTCCCGGATTGCTGGCGGGACGAGGTAATAAACAAGATATCTTTCCAAAGGTAAGGGGCAAAATCTTCTCTGACCGAATTGGCACACCAGGGAGCGACATCAACATCTGCCTGCCAAGAGGTGTTAAAATATCCTGTGCTGTATTCAAAAGGCAAAGGCTTGCCTGTTTTTTTTGCAGCATGAATAAAATTTCTCTTGTGCAGGGGCGTCTTGACCAGATTCAAAGAGTCGGCCTTTTGATAAATTTCATATGCACGCTCGTACTGGCGGTCATGATAAAGGGCTTCGGCATACAAGACGTTCAGGCTGTCTGCTCCGGCCCTGATGGCCCGCTGATAATACCGCAATACCTCCTGAAGGTTTGCTCCGGTAAGCCGGCGGGGAGGATCAGTTGCCAGAGATCCGAAAGAAAGCAATTGCATGCCTGCAAACAGAACAACAAAGCGGATGGTGTGCGTAAACTTTATCATGACAATCAATTATAAAAAGTATCTGGGTGAACGAATGGTGCGCAACTGTCTGCTGCCCCAAAGATAGCGCAGGGAAAACTCATGGGTTTGCTTGGTAGCCAGATTTAATGCAGTGGTTGGATACTCATACATATATCCCAGGTACCAGTTCTGGGAAAAGCGAATGCCCACCAAAAAACCCACCGCATCAAACCATTGGTTTTGAGATGCAAGATTGGATCGGATCATGGGCCCAAAGTCAAACACATCTCGGAATCCAAACACCGCATTCAAGTCAAGTTGTACCGGAGCGTCCTCTGCATATTTGAACAATACACTTGGAATAAAAGTAAGCTCTGGTGCCAGGGCAATATTGCTACCACCATAGGCAAACAGGTGCCTGGATACTTCAGAAACCAGCACATCATGGGTGGCGATACGGTTTCTGAGTGCCAGTGGGATAGAGAGTCCTATAAAGTGCTTCTCGTTATAGGCCAGCAAGCCAGCACCGGCATTAAGCAACAAACCTGAGGAGTAGACATCCTGAAAATGGGGGTCGTTGGGGTCTATGTATTGAATGTCTCTCAGGTTGATTCTTATGGATGAAAGCACCGTGCGAACACCAGCTGAAAGATACCAGTTTTCTGATAATCTTGCATGGTAGGCCAGGTCTGCCTGAAACTGGAGGTTGGTTTCCGGTCCGAGCCGGTCCTGATAAAGGCCAACAGCAAGACCCAGTTGCCTGGGCAGGCGTATGTTGCCATAGGCCGTGCTCGTTCTTGGTGCTCCCGGAATTCCTACCCATTGGTACCTTGACAGTATACCCCACTGGCTGTTTTCACTTACCCCGGCCTGGGCCGGGTTGATGACAGAATTATTGAAAATGTATTGACCATACATGGGTTGTTGCTGTGCGAAAAGGGACGCCGGCAGCAATAAGGCCAGTAATGCTATAATGAGCGGTATTTTTTTCATAATCTTACTTGCTTAAGTAAATCCATCCTGAAAGTGGGGTAATTCCCGGAGCCAGTTCCAACACATAATAATAGGTGCCGGTGGGGAGTCTTCCGTCTGATTCTGCCATGACCCTTCCGCGGTTGG
>CAZFOI010000001.1:0-18921 GCA_964520605.1 uncultured Bacteroidales bacterium | reverse complement strand
TTTACCGGGATTATCATGTCTACGGTAAGGCCCGCCGACCACTGCAACAATGCCCCGGCAATGCGCGGCAATCTGATCAACAGCATGCATACAAGCGTCAACAAATCCCTGCTGATTCAGCATATCTGCAGCAGGGTATCCACAGACCGACAATTCAGGGAAAACAATTAAGGATGCACCCTCTGCACGGGCCTGGTTTATGGCCTGAACTGAGCTGAGGATGATTTCAGGGAAATCTCCGATGGTCAGGTTTTGTTGGACTAATGCAATCTTCACAATAATACGCTAGAACAAAAGACCAACATTTAGCATGATGTAATTTGATCCCGCACTCGGACGGACGCCTGTGACGGCATTCCGTCCCTTTAGGGTATTGGAGAACCCATTGTTATAGGTTAGTCCCCCAAGTACCGACATCCTGCCACCAAGAGAATATTCCGTTCCAAGACCAATTACCAAAGCTGCCCTGAACAGGGGTGTATCGGACTTAATATCCCTGGTGGTGGTAGTCAGGTTTCCCTGAAAAGTAAATTCATCCGTGGCTTTGGCTTTGAGATTGATGCCCGGAGCGAGTCCAAATTTGGCGAAATAGGTAAAATACCCGATCTCCATGGTATGCAATTTAATGCTAACCGGAATTTCAAGATACTGCAGACGATAATCCCTTACCAGTTCATTCTCTCCATAGGTAGGCAATTCATCCCTGAACTTGAGCTTACCTCCCAACTGGGTAATTTGCAAACCTGTGGAAACCGCATAGAAATCGCCCAATCTGAAATCCCCGACAATACCGTATCCATAAGCCGGTATCCAACCTTCTGAGATATAGTTAACTGTTTCCGGTTTCATCCATGCACCAGAAGGTGAAAACGTTAAACCGAGTCGGAATGGTTGTGGGTTTTGTGCAATGGCTTGCCATGAAAGGCACATAAGAAAGACAATTACAAGCAAATTCCTTTTCATAGGTTTTGTATTTATGATACAATATTACGCAAATAATTCCATTGTTAACTAAGACCCTTTTGTTGAAGTTAACTGCTTTTGGCCGATTTTTGTTGTACAAAACAATATAATAATCCAATGATCCGAAAAAGTTTCATTCGAAAAAACTCGCTGTTTACTGCCTGCCTTATAATTATCAGCGTCTTTCTTTCAAGCTGCAACCGGCCCCCTTTTTATCAGAAAGACATTTCCGGCATTGAGCCACCTGAGGTCTCCATCCATCGATACGAAGTCCTGTTGTTTACTGCCAATCCGTTCGAACTTGCAGGCACCCTGCAGCCCAGGGCAGCAGAATTTGAAGTATTTCTGGGTGAATCGCTTCATGACCCGGCCGCTGTCAGTCAATTGTATGAATACGTAACCGATCCACTGCTGAAAGAAATCTATCTTGACGTAATGGATGCCATCCACGAACTATCAGACCTTGAAGCCGGATTGCAACAAGCCTTCCGTTATCTGCTCTATCATTTCCCCGAGATCAGGCTCCCCGGGGTATACACCTATATTTCAGGACTTGACTACCATCATCCGGTTCACTATACAGGCAATGAGCTGTTAATTGCTATCGACATGTACCTGGGAGCAGATTATCCGAACTACTCCCGAATCGGAATGCCGGCTTACCTGATCAGAAGAACTGAGCCTTCTTTCATGCTGCCCGATGCAATGAGAACGATAGGATGGCAATTGATTGCCAGGCAGGCACAGCCCCCGGAAACCCTGCTCGATCATATGATTTTTGAAGGCAAATTGCTGTATTTTCTTGACGCTACACTTCCCCAGCTACATGATACTCTAAAGATCGGATACACCAATGGGCAGTTGTCATGGATGCAATCCAATATGGGAGCCGTGTGGTCTTATTATCTTGAAAATGAACTGCTATTCTCTTCCGATCATATGATGATCAACAAATTCATTGGCGAAGCGCCATTTACCAGTACATTCTCTTCGGAATCCGCGCCCAGAACTGCTGCCTGGCTTGGTTGGAATATTGTCAGACAATACATGAAAAGAAACCCGGATGTAGATTTGGGGACACTATTCAGAAACGCCGATTCAGTAAAAATTTTGCAGGAATCAAGATTCAGACCAGCTTAGGCTGTTCAAATGAAGTATTGGCCTGAGCAATAACTTCCAGAACGGCATCCCTTCCAAGGCCTGTTGTGCTGCTGCTGAGAATTACAGGCGGCAGTGGATCCCAGTCTTCTGACAACTTTTTCTTATACAGCTCAAAATTTGATCTGATTTTGTTTTGCGACAGTTTGTCTGTCTTTGTAAAAACCAGGCAAAAAGGAAGCCCCTGCTCTCCAAACCAGCTGATAAACTGAAGGTCTGTTGCAAGTGGAGCATGCCTGGAATCTACAAGCAAAAAAGTATTCAGAAGGTTGTCCCTCTTTATCAGATAGTTCATGATCATCTTCTCCCACTTAAGCCGGGTGTCTTTTGATACTTTTGCAAAACCAAACCCGGGCAGGTCTGTCAGATACCAGGCATCATTGATCAGAAAATGATTAATCAACTGGGTTTTGCCTGGAGTGGAAGAAGTTTTGGCAAGGGATCGTCTTTGGGTGATGTTGTTAATCAGGGATGATTTTCCAACATTGGACCGGCCAATGAAAGCATATTCCGGCTTATCGGGCGGGGGACAATCCTTTAAACCAGCCGAGCTTTTTACGAAGACGGCACTTGTAATTTGCATATGCGTCTGATGGCCTTATTTTAAATTGAACCCTATCGGATTGCTTTGATAGGTATTGATGTGCCTTTCCTTCTTGCCATCATAAATATCCGCAATGGTAACAAGAATGCCTGTCTCTTCCACCCCTCCAAAATGATGGTTAATGGCAGTCCCAAAAGTGCGCATGGATGGGCTCAGGCTCATGTATGAATTGATCAGGGGCGGAATATTTTCCTTGTTTTCCCTGACAAGCTTCAGCAAAACCTTATAGTTTCTGCTAAAATCGCTTCCCTTAAAATACCGGCCAAGGATCTCTGAAGAAGTCGAAGGTTTGAGTGGGCTCAGCGGATACACAAGCCTATCAGGATCCGGGAAGAAACGATTAAGAAAATATAAAATCAGATCACGGGCAAACACATTATAATGTGTATACATGGTCACTTTCCCAAAAAAGTATTTCATTTTGGGATAGTCAACAATGAGAGCCCCTAAACCGTCCCAAAGATTATCCAGGCTATAAATGCTCTTTCTGTTTTCTCTTGAAGGCTGATAGGCAGGCTGTACAAATGACCGGCCCAATTCCATGGTATAGGGTAAAAAATCCGTTTTAAACTGATCTGAGAATTCAAACAATTCAGCCGTTGCCAGATCCGGATTCCCTTTGGCATCAAGCACGGCATCAGGACAAAAGATAAAACGATATCCTCCCAGCAGTTCATCGGCTGCCGGATCCCATACGATCAATTGTTTGTACGGCTTTTCATTGGTGTCAAAGGCATCAACATCGAGAGCCTCCCCAGTTCCGCCTCCGGCCTGCCTGAAGGAAAGTTCCCGCAGCCGGGCTATCTCCCTCATAAGCATGGGGGAATTGTGCGCATCCACAATATATATTTCATTCTGGGCGAAATTTGTCACCCGCAAAAACTTGTCCCTCGTCAACTCGGCCTTAAGGGCTTCTCTGTCAACGGGGGGGATGATTTCCGCTTCGCTTTTATTCATTGAGTAAGTATTTTGTATTCGACAGATGCGTTCGCCTGCTTATTCAGGGTGTATCGAAAGCGGAACCACCCTGAGGTATGCAATATACATGTTCCTTAACCTGCTGAGCCCATTCATACGCAGACTTTTCTGAAGTGAAAAGCTTGTAAGATAATGGTTTGCCAAAATGAATCCTGATTGTACCGTTTCGCTGTTTGAACAATTCATCGGCCAGAAACAACATTTCAATGTTGGATTTAATCCTCAAACGCTTTCTCCAAATGGCTAAGTTATAGAAAAAATCAGAATTCCGGCCTTCTATGTAAACAGGAATAACATCTCTTTTGTGCTGAACGGCCTTTGAAATAAAACTCTTTTTCCATTCAAGATCCTTAATAACGCCCTTTTTCTGTCGCCTTGAAACCAATCCGGCAGGAAAGATTAAAACCAACTGGTCGGATGCATAAACCTTATCAATCTCCGCAATGGCATCCCGGGTGTTGCGGCCATGTTTGTTTACAGCAACAAACAATTGGTTGATGTTTTTCAACTCCATCAGAATGTCGTTGGAAATAAACCGGATATCAGGTCGTTTTTTCCCAATAACATGCATCAGTGCCATCCCGTCCAAGCCCCCAAGCGGATGGTTGGGTGCAACCACAAACCGACCTTCCCCGGGGATGTTTTCAGGGTTTACTACCTCTATGCTTATATTAAACTCCTCCAGCAGGGCCTTTTCTATAAACTCCAGGCCAAAAATATTTCTGAATCTGGGCAGTGCTTCATTGATTTCGTCCTGGTGGACGATTTTCTTAATATACCTGATAACAAAACCCGGGATAAATGGATAAATGCCCTTCCCTTTCTTTCGGAATACTGCGTCAACATCAACCCGAAAGTCCTCTTCTATAGCTTGCTGTGGATTCTTCTCTCTGGTCATTTAATGCCTGATTTAATGCAACAAAAACCTGGCAGCATCAAGGCGTTTTGCTTACCAAAGGCAAATTTAACAGATATTTTAATGCATTGATGCGCCTGACCTGGTTTTATGACATTTCTCCCAAATATCTTATAAATCAATCATAATTCACTGAAAATCCAATTATTAACCCATTTTAACTGCCTTACTCCGCTGGTATGTCGCAGGAAATAACAGCTATAGGGGGCAAAAGTTATCAACAATGTGGGAAAATGTGGGAAAATGTGGGAAAAATGTTATTATATTTACAAATCAAAACCTTGTAGTGGGTGTTATGGCGTATCTGATTGGAGAATATGAATGTAAGCTTGATGCCAAAGGCAGATTTGTTCTGCCTGTGGGATTAAAGAAACAACTCAGACCGGAGGATCAGGAACGCTTTGTGGTGAACAGGGGATTTGAAAAAAGCCTGACCCTTTACCCCGACAGCGAATGGCAAAAGATTTCCAAAGAAGTAAACACCCTGAATCTTTACAACAAAAAGAACAGGGAGTTTGTACGCTATTTTTTCAGGGGAGCAAGTGAGCTCTCTGTGGATGGAGCCAATCGCCTGTTGCTTCCAAAAACCATTTTGGAATATGCGGGTATTGACAAGGAAATCGTTCTTTTTGCGTATGGGAACCGTATAGAGATTTGGGCCAAAGATGCCTACGAGCAAATGATGCAGCTGGAACCCGAAGACTTCTCCGGTCTTGCAGAAGAAGTAATGGGTAAAATAGGCCAACAGCCGGGAGGGGAGGATGTATCATAAGCCCGTTCTGGCAGAGGAGTCAGTAAATGCCCTTGCAATCAGACCCGGGGGAACCTATGTGGATGCAACCTTTGGCGGAGGTGGTCATTCCAGACTTATTCTGGAAAAAATGCAGGAGGGCAGACTTTATGCTTTTGACCAGGATAAGGATGCCATTAAGAATGCCCCTGATGACCCCCGCTTTACCCTGATTGGAAATAACTTCATGTATCTGCACAATTTCCTCAGGCTTCATGGGGCATTGCCGGTAGACGGAATTCTTGCCGACCTGGGAGTATCTTCCCACCAGATCGACCAGGCCGACAGAGGGTTTTCCACCCGCTTCGATGGTCCGCTTGACATGCGCATGGATCAAATGCAGGAAAAATCTGCCTGGCATGTTGTGAACGGTTACGACCATGGCCGGTTAAGCATGCTTCTCAGGCAGTATGGTGAACTCAATCAGGCAGGCAGGCTGGCGGGGTTGATCATCCGGCAAAGGGAGATATCGGCCATACATACCACCGGTCAATTGATGCAGGCAATCAGCCGTATGGCACCAAAAGGACGGGAAAATAAGTTCAATGCAAAGGTTTTTCAGGCCATTCGCATTGAGGTTAACAATGAAATGGAGGCCTTGAAAGAATTCCTTGAACAGGCAATTAAGGCACTCCGGCCCGGCGGGCGAATCGCAGTAATTTCCTATCATTCGCTCGAAGACCGACTGGTTAAGCATTATTTGAGATCCGGGCGCGAGGATGGAGTTATAGAAAAAGATTTTTACGGACATACATTGTCACCGTTGAAACCCCTTGGAAAACCATTGGTTCCGGGGAATAAGGAAATGATGGAAAACCCCAGAGCAAGAAGTGCTCGCTTGCGAATTGCAGAAAAGATTATCGATAATGGCTGAGAATTCATTCATAAATAAAGAGAAAAACACCAGGCCTGCTGGCGGAAAGAGCTGGCTGCGCTTCATCCTTCCTGCCCTGGATGGAACCATGCTGTCAAAGGAGGGAAGTGGCAGAATACTGCCCTTTTTTCTTTTTATTACATCTCTTGCCATCGTGCTGATCTTTAACACCTATTATGCAGAAAAAAAAGCCAGGAATATTGAACAACTCCGATTGGAAATAACAGAATTAAGGGTAAGGTATATTACTACCAAAAGCGAGCTGATGCTTCTCAGCAATCAATCGGAGGTTGCCCGCAGGTTAAGAGACAGAGGGTTCGTTGAATCTACAACACCCCCGCGTCTGATCAATGAAAACAAAGGAAAAAGCAAGATAAGCGACCAGATACTTTCGTGGTTCAACTAAGTTGTGGTTTTATGCAAGCGCCAAGTAATGACATCATTCTACGTATAAGGCTAATCTACTTTATGATGGCACTATTTGCCCTGATCATCGTGGGGAAGGTGGTCTATATTCAATTTGTCGAAGGCGATTACTGGAGAGAACAGCATAGGAATTCCACGCTCAGATACATGACCATTGAGGCCGCAAGGGGGGATATACTTGCAGACGATGGTCGCCTTCTGGCAACCAGTGTTCCTGTTTACGAAATCCGCATGGATCTTTCCAGGCAGGTTCTCAGCGATGATATTTTCATTCAGGGACTGGACTCCTTGTGCAGGGCCCTGTCAAACCTATTCAGAGACCGCACCCCTTCTCAATATCGTTCGGAATTGCTTAAGGCAAGAGAAAATCAGGAAAGGTACTTTCTGATAAAGCGCAATGTTTCATACAATCAATTGTTGCAATTAAGGGAGTTTCCCATTTACAGACTGGGGCGGTTCAAAGGAGGCCTGATTGTCAACGAAAGAACCCGACGGGAAATGCCCTACAGATCTTTGGCAGCCCGTACCATCGGATATGAAAGGGCAGGCGTATATGTGGGTCTTGAGGGCGCTTACAGGGAATATCTGGAGGGGATGCATGGGAAAAGGCTGATGCAGCGCATCAGCGGTGGCAATTGGATGCCAATAAACGATGAAAACGAGATTCAGCCAAAAAATGGTATGGACCTCATTACCACCATCAATGTACGCATGCAGGATATTGCCGAAAATGCGCTCAGAAGACAATTGCACAAATTTGCAGCAGACTATGGCACCGTTGTGGTAATGGAGGTGCACACAGGTAAGATTAAGGCAATTTCCAATTTAGCCAGAAACGATAACGGCTTTTACGAAGAAAACTTCAATTTCGCCATTGGCGAAAGCACTGAGCCGGGCTCCACATTCAAACTGGCTACCATGATTGCCTTGCTTGAAGATGGCGCAGCCAAACCATCTGATATTATCCATACAGGCAATGGAGAAACCAGGTATGCCGATCGCCTGATGCGTGACGCAAAAGAAGGGGGTTTTGGAACGATTACACTTAGAGAAGCATTTGAGCTTTCTTCCAATGTGGGCATATCGAAGGCAGTAGTAGATGCATACCGAGGCAACCCTGCCCGGTTTATTGATAAAATCAAAGCCACCGGAATTGACAAACCCCTGGGTTTGGAAATCTCAGGCGAAGGCACCCCAAATATCAAAGATGTTAACAGTCCCACCTGGTCAGGTGTTTCGCTTCCCTGGATGGCCATTGGTTATGAAGTTGCCATCACCCCTTTACAGATGCTTTCATTATACAATGCCGTAGCAAACAACGGCAGACTGATGAAGCCAATGTTGGTGGAAGAAATCAGACAGACCGGTAAGACCATACGAACCTTTGCTCCAAGCACCATCAATCGCTCGATTGCCAGCCAGTCAACTCTTGAGACCATCAGGGAAATGCTGATAGGTGTTGTTAAAAACGGAACCGCAAAAAACATCCACACCCAGGTTTATGAGATTGCCGGAAAGACAGGGACTGCCCAGGTAGCCCAAACCCGCCACGGATATCGCAGTTCGGGTGGAGTTACCTATCAGGCGTCATTCGCAGGATATTTCCCGGCATCAGCCCCAATGTACAGTATGATTGTGGTTATTCATGGCCCCAAGGGCTGGATATACTCCGGCAGTCAGGTGGCTGCACCTGTTTTCAGGGAAATATCGGATCGCATTTATGCCAGTTATCTTATTGAGACCAACGAAAATGATGGTGCACCGGCACTTGCCTCCCTTCCAAGTTTCAGAAACGCCCTTGCCGATGATCTGAGTGCCATTTTTGCCTCCCTTAATCATAAGCAAAAAAACATTCCATCCGGAAATTGGCTCTCCTGCATCCAGCAGAACGATACCTTACGGTTTCGGGAAAAAAACAACAGACCCGGTCTGGTTCCGGATATAATAGGTATGGGACTTAGAGACGCACTGTATATTTTGGAAAATGCAGGTCTGAGTGTCCATCACCACGGAAAAGGAGCTGTAGTAAGACAATCACCGGCACCCGGTTCTCCCCTTCGTGAAGGAACGGTGGCCTACATCGAATTGAGATAATTATGAGTTGCCTGTTAAAGAACATAACAGACCACATTCCCTGTGATGCAATCGCCGGGGGCACCAATGTCATGGTATCTGCGGTTGTTTCTGATTCCCGTAAGATTCAGCCTGGTGCGTTGTTTGTTGCTGTAAAAGGATTGCATTATGACGGGCACGATTTTATCGAAATGGCAATTGAAAAAGGCGCCACATCCATAATATGTGAAAATCTTCCCGGTGAGACACCCCCGGGTGTAAGCTTCATTAAGACCCCTGATTCGGCCCATGCACTCGGAATGGCATCCGGTATCTTTTTCGGGAATCCGTCCCACCATGTAAAGCTGGTGGGAATTACCGGAACCAATGGAAAAACAAGTACCGCCACCCTGCTTTACGAAGCTTTCAGAGACCTGGGTTACAAGACAGGTCTGATATCAACTGTCAGAATTCTATCTGATAATGAAGAGATCGAAAGCACCCATACAACACCAGATCCCATAACGCTGAATGCCCTGTTGAAAAAAATGCTTGATATGAATTGCAGCCATGTGTTCATGGAGGTCAGCTCACATGCGGTTGTTCAAAAACGAATTGCCGGGTTGCGGTTTTCAGGAGGGGTTTTCACCAATATTACACACGACCATCTGGATTATCATCAATCGTTCAGGAATTATCTCTATGCTAAAAAAGCATTTTTTGATGCTTTGCCCAAGGATGCATTTGCCTTGTTGAATGCCGATGACAAAAATGCCGGGATCATGGGGCAAAACACCAGGGCAGTAAAAAAATACTATAGCCTTCGCACAGCCGCTGACTTCAATGCCCGTATAATAGAAACCGGGCTTGATGGCATGCAACTCAGCATTGATGGCACCGAAGTCTGGACAAAAATTACCGGCCGATTCAATGCATACAATATCCTGGCGTCCTATGCAGCGGCCGTATTACTTGGCAATGACAAGGAAAGGATTTTGCAAAGTTTAAGCCGGCAACATCCGGTTGAAGGGCGTTTTGATACGATTTATTCACCCAATGGGATTACAGCAGTGGTCGATTATGCCCATACTCCGGATGCCCTGGACAATGTGCTTAGAACCATAAGCCAGATCAACAGGGAAAACGGAGGTGTGATTACAGTTTTGGGTTGCGGGGGCGACAGGGATAAGGCAAAAAGACCCCTGATGGCTGCCATTGCCGCTGCATACAGCCAGCGACTGATCCTTACAAGCGACAACCCCCGTTCAGAAAACCCTTCTGAGATTATCGTTGAAATGAAACAAGGTCTGGACGATTCAGGGCTAATAAAATGCCTGAGTATTACCGAGCGGGAAGAAGCAATAAGAACTGCTGTTATGATGGCCAGACCCGGGGATGTGATTCTGGTGGCCGGCAAGGGACATGAAAAATATCAGGAAATTATGGGTAAAAAGCACCCGTTTGATGATAAGGAAGTTATTAACCGGCTGTTTGAAAGCCTGAAAAGACAATAGGTATTATGCTGTATCATCTGTTTGAATACCTGGATCGCACTTTTGACATACCCGGAGCAGGCGTGTTTCAATACATTTCCTTCCGGGCTGGCATGGCGTTGATTTCTTCTCTGTTCATCAGTCTTATTACAGGGCGTCGAATCATCAATTTCCTGCAAAAAAAACAGGTGGGCGAAACCATCAGAGACCTTGGGCTTGAAGGCCAGATGAATAAGCAGGGAACGCCAACAATGGGGGGTATTATCATTATTGCAGCCATCCTGATACCAGCTTTCCTGTTTGCGCGTTTGGACAATATTTATGTCATTCTCATGCTTGTTTCGACCATTTGGCTTGGTGCCATTGGCTTTGCGGATGATTACATAAAAGTGTTCCGAAAAGATAAAAAAGGGCTGCACGGACGATTTAAAATTCTGGGACAAATCACCCTGGGGATTTTTGTGGGCTCTGTACTGTTCTTTCACCCTGGTGTGGTCATCCGGGAAACATCACAAACTCCAATGGAATTTCAGACTCCGGGAGAAATACTGGAAATGGATTCAGGAGTTGGAAGAACAGCTGAAGTCTCTCAAAAAGGCTCAATAAAATCCACAAGAACAACAATTCCTTTCCTGAAGAACAACGAACTCGACTATGCGATATTCTTAAAATTTTTGGGAGACAAGTCAAAATCCTGGGCGTGGATCATTTTCATCCCTATTGTGATTTTTATAATCACGGCCGTATCCAATGGGGCGAACATGACCGACGGACTGGATGGGCTGGCAACTGGCACTTCGGCCATTATTGGGGTAACCCTTGGCATTTTTGCCTATGTGTCTGGCAATACAGTTTTCGCCAACTACCTGAATATAATGTACATACCAAATACGGGTGAATTGGTGGTCTTTATTGCAGCATTTGTTGGTGCCTGTGTGGGCTTTTTGTGGTATAACTCCTACCCTGCACAGGTATTTATGGGAGATACCGGAAGTCTGTCCCTGGGAGGCATCATTGCTGTGTTTGCCATAGCCATAAGAAAAGAACTCTTGATTCCCATTCTATGCGGCATATTTTTCATGGAAAGCCTGTCGGTAATCATGCAGGTTTCCTGGTTCAAATACACCAGGAAGAAAACAGGTTCAGGCAGGCGTATTTTTTTGATGTCGCCCCTGCACCATCATTTTCAGTTAAAAGGGATGCATGAGGCAAAAATAGTTCAACGCTTTTTTATCGTAGGAATCATTCTGGCGGTATTTACAGTAATTACTTTAAAAATCAGATAATCAGCAAATGGCAGGTTTAACTATGCATAAAGCCCAATATTTCAGCCACAACGGCAAACGCAAAAAATCTGATTCGGATCAAATGTCCCATGACAAATCCATTATTGGAGAGCACAATATCTATCGCAGTATGGCAGGGACAATTGCCTCCCGTTTGCTAGACCTGCGTAAGGAAAACATCAGACAATGCCTGTCTGATTTCCGAAACTCCGGACACAGGCTCGAGCATGTAGCCAGTGTAAGGGGTGTCAGCTTCATTAATGACAGCATGGCAACCAATGTGAATGCTACCTGGTTTGCTCTTGAGACCACAGGCAATCCTTTAATATGGATAGCCGGAGGCCATGATACCGGGAATGATTATTCACCATTATTCGAGCTGGTATATAAAAAGGTAAAGGGGATGGTATTTATTGGGAACAACAACCGCCAGATTATTCGCGCCTTTCAACACACAGGGATACCTTATGTTGAAGCCGGATCGGCCATGGAAGCGGTAGATGCAGCCTTTGCCATGAGCACACCGGGCGACACCGTATTGCTTTCCCCTGCCTGTGCAAGTTTTGATAAGTATGAAAGCTTTGAGGAAAGAGGTGAGCACTTTAAAAAAGCTGTTTATGATCTGTAGGAAAAATCTGATTCATGAGTGAACTAATAAAAAGAATAAAGGGAGACAGACCCATCTGGATGGTTGTTGTGATATTATCCGTAATATCCCTGTTGGCCGTTTACAGTTCCAGTGGCAGTCTTGCTTACAGGTTTCGTTCCGGCAATACTGAATACTATTTGTTCAAGCATTTTATCATCATAGTAATGGGACTGGGACTGATGTATCTTGCCCATAAAATAAAATACACTTATTACTCCAGGATTTCTCAGCTTGCCCTGATCGTTGCTGTTCCATTGCTGTTATTTACACTTGTAAAGGGTACAACAATTAATGAGGCCAACCGTTGGGTTACCCTGCCAATAATCAACCTTAGCTTTCAAAGTTCAGATTTTGCCAAATTGGCCATCATTATGTATCTGGCAAGGTGGTTAACAAAAAAGCAGGAGAATATCCATGATTTTAAAACAGCGTTTCTTCCGGCCATTCTTGTTATTCTGCTGATTTGCGGATTGATTCTTCCGGCAAACTTCTCAACTGCTGCTGTATTGTTTACTACTTGTGTGGTTTTGCTCTTTATAGGCAGGGTGCGCATGAAACATCTCCTTCTGTTGGCAGGAAGCGGCATTGCCGCCACATTGTTGTTTATCGTAATTGTATCTGCCATGCCTGACACAGGAAGGGTGTCGACCTGGAAAAACCGCATCAATTCTTTTGTCAGCCAGGATCAGGGCAATACCTATCAGTCGGATCAATCAAAAATTGCCATCGCTTCAGGAGGGATTGTGGGCAAGCTGCCGGGCAATTCAACCCAGAGAAATTTCCTGCCACATGCCTATTCAGATTTTATTTATTCAATCATAATTGAAGAATACGGTCTGATCGGAGGTTTCATAGTTGTATTGCTCTACCTGGTATTGCTTTACAGGGGCATCCGTATTGCCCATAAAAGCCCCGGTACTTTCGGGGCGCTTCTGGCTGCGGGTTTAAGCTTCAGTCTGGTATTCCAGGCCATGATAAATATGGCTGTTGCCGTTAATCTTTTGCCGGTTACCGGGCAGCCCCTGCCTCTGATAAGTATGGGAGGTACATCCTTATGGTTTACCAGCATTGCCATCGGAATAATTCTGAGTGTTAGTAGAAGTACCGAAGACGAAAAAGAAGGTTTAGAAAATGGACAAACAGCCTTTGCAACCCATTAGGGTCATTATCGCAGGTGGAGGAACCGGGGGACATGTTTTTCCGGCCATTGCAATTGCCCAGGCAATAAAAGACCAAAGCAGCAATGCAAGAATCCTTTTTGTCGGTGCCAAAGACAGGTTGGAAATGACCAAGGTTCCACAGTCAGGATTTGAAATTATCGGTCTTCATATTGCTGGCATTCAGAGGCGGTTGACGCTAAAAAACCTGAAGCTGCCATTTCTGCTTATCAGATCCATGATAAAAGCCGCGAAAATCATTAAGCATTTTTGCCCGGATGTGGTAATCGGTGTCGGGGGTTATGCCAGCGGTCCGGTTGTAAGGGCAGCCGCAAGGAAAGGAATCCCCACCCTGATTCAGGAACAAAACTCATACCCCGGGCTTACAAACCGCATACTGGCCCGTAAGGCAGACAAAATTTGTGTGGCGTACGAAGGGATGGAAAGATTTTTCCCAAAAGAGAAAATCTACCTGACTGGAAATCCGGTAAGAAAAGACGTTATTGAGCTGGAAGGGAAAAAGGAAGAAGCATTGGCTTATTTCGGACTTTCCAACAAAAAACCTGTTGTGCTGGTAACTGGCGGAAGCCTGGGTGCCAGGACCATTAATGAAAGCATCAGCAAAAGCCTCAGTACAATTATGTATGAAGACATTCAGCTTATATGGCAAACTGGGGTGTCCTATTACCATCAGGCCAAAGAAGAAACCCGGGGAATGGAAAAATTCGGCATATGTGTGAAGGATTTTATAGATCGAATGGATTTTGCCTATGCAGCTGCCGATATCGTTGTCAGCAGGGCCGGTGCAATTGCGGTTTCAGAAATTTGCGTAGTTGGAAAACCGGCCATCCTGATTCCGTCACCCAATGTGGCAGAAGACCACCAAACAAGTAATGCCCGCACCCTGGAAAACCGACAGGCAGCCATTATGCTTTCAGACACAGAAGCAAGGGACAAACTGGGAAAAACCATCCTTGGTCTGATTCGGGATGAAAAGATGCAGCAGAGAATGAAAGTACAGATGGCCGGAATGTCCTTTCATCAGGCCGCCGCTGTCATAGCCGGGATCGCAATCGGGATGAAAAAACATCAATCTGAGAAGTAAAAATGAAGAGCCGGGAACACATATTCTTTATTGGAATCGGCGGCATCGGTATGAGTGCCCTGGCAAGGTATTACAATGCGGCTGGCTACAAGGTATCAGGCTATGATCGTTCTGAGGGTGTAATAACTGCATCTTTACAATCAGAAGGAATTCAGATTTATTTTGAGTCGCGGCAGGAAATTCTTCCTGACAATCTGAGCAGGGTAATTTATACCCCGGCGGTTGGTTCAAGCCATCCATTGCTTGCAGCTGCCAGGCAAAAAAGAATCCCCTGTTCCAAAAGATCTGAAGTATTGGGAGAAATAAGCCGGGGGCGTCCAAGCATTGCCATTGCAGGCACCCATGGAAAGACCACCATTACTTCCATGCTTGCCCATATTTTTCATGAGTCCGGGATGAATTTCGAAGCTTTCCTGGGAGGTATCAGTACCAACTATCAGACAAACTACCTGTGCAATGGAACTAAGGAATGGGTTATTCTTGAAGCCGATGAGTACGACAGGTCATTTCATCATCTAAACCCTCTTTTGGCTGTTATAACCTCCATAGACGCCGACCATCTTGACATTTACGGATCCTACGCATCTCTGCTTGAATCGTTTGGCGGTTTTGCTTCAAATATTCAATCAGGCGGGAAATTGCTCTTAAAAAAGGGAATAGGACTTGAATTGGCATCCTGCAAAGCAAAAACATACAGCTACCACCTTGAAGACCCAGGAGCAGATTATTTTGCCGGCTGGTTTTCGGGAAGTGAACAAACACCAGGTTTCGAAATCCAGGGAGCCGATGGGAGTCACAGAATGAAACTCGGTATTCCCGGAAGGCACAATGTTGAAAATGCCATCGCAGCCGCGGTTCTTGCAGGATTTGCAGGAATTTCATTGCAATCAGTGGCAGAAGCATTGTCTGAATACAAGGGGGTACATCGGAGATTTGAAGTTGTGTATAAGGATAACAAACGTTGCTATATAGACGATTATGCGCATCACCCTGAAGAAATCAGGGCGTGCCTGAGTACCGCAAGAGAATTGTTTCCCGGCAGGAAAATTACGGCCGTTTTTCAGCCACATCTGTATTCAAGAACCAGGGATCTCGCGAAGGATTTTGCAAAGAGCCTTGAGTTGGCTGATTCGGTTGTTCTCCTGGATATTTATCCGGCAAGGGAAGAGCCTATACCCGGGGTCGATTCCGGTCTTATACAAAATGCCTTTTCAGGGCAATGCCTCATAAGACTAAATGCCGCAGAGACACCAGCATTTCTGGTCAACTCGGATGCAGACGTGCTGATTACCATGGGAGCAGGAGACATAGATGGTTTGTCCGGGCCAATTTCGGCTTTATTAAAAGGGAATAGCATACAATGATGCGTCGAATAATACATACCCTGATCTGGACCCTGGCCCTTACAGGCCTGGCCTTATTGTTAATTGCTTCTGCGGAGAAATACAGCCAGCTTCCATGCGGGGAAATCACGGTAAGCACTTCAATGGTTCAGGGATTTATAAAGCCTGATGCTTTAAAGGAATACATTTCTTCAAAATTCGAAATTAATACCGGCCAATCCCTTGACCCAAAGAAACTTCGTATGATAAAACAATATATCGAAGGAATGCCTCATGTGGAAAAGGCCGCCGTCTTCAGGACCATAGATGGGGGGCTGAACATTCATGCCATTCAAAGAGAACCTCTGCTGCGTATCAGACCTGACAACGGACAAGACTATTACCTTGACAGTTCAGGCTTTCCATTCCCGGTAAGCAGGGTTTATACCGCCAGGGTAACAGTGGTGACCGGCTCACGCCTGCCTGATTATGCCAGAGCCAAAACCGATTATGATCCATGGCTTGGAAATTACAGTAACCATGATGTGCTGAATGAGGTTCTGACACTTGGAAGGTATATACATGAAAACGAATTCTGGCAGGCATATATCAGTCAGATTCATACCACAGCAAGGTCGTCATTTGAGTTGATTCCAACCAATGGCGCACATATCATAGAGTTCGGTCCGACCCATCGCATGGAAGAAAAATTTGATAAGCTCATGCGCTTCTACAGACATGGACTTACCAGGGTGGGTTGGAATCAGTACAAACGAATCAATGTAAACTATCGCAATCAAGTTGTTTGCTCAAAATAATTACTATTATGGAATCCAATGAGATAATCGTCGGGCTGGATATAGGATCAACCAAGATAGCCTGTATTGTAGGAAAGAAGAATGAGTATGGCAAAGTAGAAATCCTGGGGCTTGGAAAAGCAGAATCCCTTGGGGTAAACCGTGGAGTGGTCGAGAACATCCAGCATACAGTAGATTCCATCAGCCAGGCAGTGGAAGAAGCCAGCCAGCAATCAGGGGTGAAAATTGAACTGGTAAATGTTGGTATTGCCGGACAACACATCCGAAGCCTCCAGCATCGTGGAAATATAATGCGAAATGCCATAGCTGAGGAAATCGCAGACACTGATGTCCAATACCTGATTGAAAACATGCATCGACTGGCCCTTCCCCCCGGAGAGGAAATCATACATGTGATTCCCCAGGAATATATCATTGACGGACAACAAGGCATAAGGCAACCCATAGGTATGTCAGGGAACTGCCTGGAGGCAAATTTTCACATTATTACGGGGAAAGTAGCTGCAGCCAAAAACATTA
The DNA here is from genome assembly GCA_964520605.1 of uncultured Bacteroidales bacterium. Taxonomy (GTDB): domain Bacteria; phylum Bacteroidota; class Bacteroidia; order Bacteroidales; family UBA7960; genus CAZFOI01. The sequence continues at coordinate 1,811 of CAZFOI010000001.1, read as the reverse complement.
AAAAATGTGTTCAGAAGGCCGGTTTGGATATTTTGGACCTGATGCTTGAACCTTTGGCCTCTGCTGAAGCAGTGCTGAGCCCGGAGGAAAAAGAAGCAGGTGTTGTTTTGGTTGACATTGGCGGGGGAACTACTGATCTGGCCATTTTTCAGGACAATATCATACGGCATACGGCCGTCATTCCATTGGGAGGCAATGTCATCACAGACGACATCAAGGAAGGATGCTCCATAATAAAATCTCAGGCTGAAGCCCTGAAAAAAGGTTTTGGATCTGCCCTGGCAAGCGAAAATAAAGATGAGGAAATCGTATCGATTCCCGGATTAAAGGGCAGGGATCCGAAGGAAATATCCCTGAAAAATCTGGCCCACATCATTCAGGCCAGAATGGAAGAAATAATTGAGCATGTATACTATGAAATAAAAACTTCCGGATTTGAGAAAAAACTCATCGCAGGGGTTGTGCTTACCGGAGGAGGCAGCCAGTTGAAGCACGCGGCACAGCTTACCTCCTTTATTACCGGCATGGACACCCGCATTGGATACCCAAATGAACATTTGGCCCGCTCACCGGTAGGAGAAATTGGCAGTCCCATGCATGCAACCGGCATTGGGCTGGTTATAACCGGCTTTCAGAAAAGTGAAATGCAAAAAAGACAGGTCTCACGTCCCGGAATCCATCAGGGTGGAAGCAGAACGGGCCTGTTCGAAAAGCTTCTCAGCAAGGGAAGAACCTTTTTTGAAAACGACGGCACGGCTTGATTTTTCAACAAATTGATGTTGAAAAAAATATCAGAAAAAGGCAGAAAAGTAAACAAACCAAATAACTAATTTCACAATCCGTTTTACCATGACAAACGACATGATACAATTCGACCTTCCGAAAAACCAGTCTTCCATCATCAAAGTTCTGGGTGTTGGGGGCGGTGGCAGCAACGCAGTAAACCATATGTTCAGCCAGGGCATTGAAGGCGTGGACTTCATAGTCTGCAACACCGACAGCCAGGCGCTGGATATGAGCCCCGTACCCAATAAAATCCAGCTTGGCGTAAGCCTTACAGAAGGACGTGGAGCAGGCAGCATACCGGAAATAGGGAAAAATGCAGCCATTGAGGACATTGAAAGAATTCATGAGTTTCTGGAGAATGCAACCAAAATGGTGTTTATTACAGCAGGTATGGGAGGCGGAACAGGTACCGGAGCCGCGCCGGTAATAGCCAAAAAAGCAAAGGAGATGGGCATACTTACGGTGGCGATAGTAACCATCCCTTTTAATTTTGAAGGACGAAAAAGGAGACAGCAGGCAGAGGAAGGAATAAGAGAATTAAAACAGCATGTAGATACCCTCCTGCTAATCAGCAATGACAGGCTCAGGGAATTATACGGAAACTTATCGGTAAGTGATGCATTTGGCAAAGCCGACAATGTGCTTACAACCGCTGCCAAGGGGATTGCCGAAATCATCACCCTGAGCGGAAAAATCAATGTGGATTTTGCTGATGTTAAGACTGTAATGTCCAACTCCGGCGTAGCCATTATGGGCAGCGGCACTGCCGAGGGCGAAAACAGGGCATTGCACGCTGTGGAGATGGCCTTGTCCTCTCCCCTTCTTAACGACAACCACATAAGAGGGGCAAAAAACATTCTGCTCAACATCACCAGTGGAACAGATGAAATCCGGATGGATGAGATTACTGAGATTACAGATTATATCCAGGCAGAAGCTGGATCAACTGCAGAAATTATCTGGGGGCTGGCGCCGATGATCCCGAGCACCCGGTCCCGGTCCACCATGCCGCACAACCGGCCCTG